>CAZUGW010000386.1:908-3521 GCA_964620055.1 uncultured bacterium | reverse complement strand
GTGTGGATCGGCCAAATGGTCGGCGGTCCCGGTGGCGCCGTCATGGCCTTGATCGCCCTGATGGTCATCCTCGGATTCTACCCCTACTTGTGGCTGATTGTGAACACGATCACCGGGCAGCTCGCCGGATCGGGCTGATTTTGGGGTTGCGCTTATGTGCATGCTGTGCTAGGGTGTAGCGACATCGGTCCGATGGCGGGACGACCTGAGGCGGTATCCCGCCGCTGTCCGAGGACCGGGCCCACCCGTGTGCAGGGTTGGATCACGACACAGGAGGTGGCGTCTCCGCGAGGGGTTGCGGGTCGTCCCAGGAATGATGCACAACACGAAACTGCTCTGGCGCGCCGGGGGCCTGCTCGCGACTCTGGCACTGCTCACCGCCCCGGTCTGCGCCGCCCAGTCTCACCACCGGGCTCGCGCCAAGGCGCGCCCGAAGGTCGTCTCCCGGCCCAGAACCTATGTCGTCCGCAAGGGCGACGCGCTCGTTCTCATCGCCCAGCGACTCCACGTCAACGCACGCGACTTGGCGCACGCGAACTGTCTGAAGGACCCGGATCGCCTGAGCGAGGGTCAGGTCCTTCGCGTGCCCGGCCCCGGGGTTAGCCACAAGAAGACCGTGACGGCCGGCCGGGGCAATGACAGGTTCGTGCGCACCGCGCTGGCCTATCGCGGCGTCCCCTATCGGTACGCCGGGATGAGTTCCCGCGGCATGGACTGCTCGGGGATGGTGGCACGCGTGCTCCAGACGCACGGCATCAAGGCGCCGCACAACGCGGCGGCGATGTACCGCCTGGGCGTCCCGGTGCCGCGCGGGAAGCTGCGCTCCGGCGACCTGGTGTTCTTCCACACCACGCGCCGCGGCATCTCCCACGTGGGGATCTTCATCGGCAGCGGCAAGTTCGTCCACGCCTCCAGCGGCGGCGGCTGCGTGGAGGTGGACCGGCTGGATCAAGGGTACTACTACCAGCGCTTCGTCGGGGCGCGGCGGATCAAGTAGCCCGCGGGCAGGGGCCGGCGCGCCCCGCGTCGAAGCCTCCCTCACCGTGCCCGACCTGATCCTTCGCGTGGAACAACTCGCTGACGCCCAGGACCTGCCCGCTCCCAGCTATATGACGGAGCAGGCGGCCGGGATGGACTTGCGCGCCGCGGTCGTGGCCCCCGTCACCCTCGCCCCGGGAGAGTTCGCGCTGGTCCCCACCGGGATTCGCGTCGCCATCCCCGCTGGGTACGAGGGGCAGGTGCGACCCCGCAGCGGGCTCGCGGCGCGGCACGGCGTGACCATGGTCAACGCCCCTGGCACGATTGACGCGGATTACCGCGGCGAGGTGTGCGTGGTGCTCATCAACCATGGGCGCGAGCCCTTCACCGTAAACCGCGGCGACCGGATCGCGCAACTGCTCATCGCCCCGGTCGCGCACGCGCAGGTCGAGCTCGTGGAGAGGCTAGACAATACCGCCCGCGGCGACGGCGGGTTCGGCCACACGGGGCGATAGCCGGTATGCCCGCGTTCGTGATCGGACTCGGCGGCGGCAGCGCCTCGGGCAAGTCCACCATCGCCGATCAACTCAGGAACCGCCTGGAGCCGTTACGCGTCGCGGTCATCAACCAGGATCGCTATTTCCACGACACCGCCCGCCTCCCCCGGCACACCAGCCCCGACGGCGCGCGGGAATGGCCCGACCACAACCAGCCGGGGTCGTTCGACTTCACGCGGCTCCGCACCGACTTGCAGGCCGCGCGAGATGGCGACGCCGAGGTGGTGATCGTGGAGGGCATCCTGGTCCTGCACGACGCGGAACTGCGGAAGCTGATGGACCTCAAGCTCTTCGTGGAGGCCGACCCGGACGAGCGAATCGTGCGGCGGATTCAGCGCAATGTCGCGCGCGGCTACAACCTCGACGACATCTGCGACTTCTACCTCGACTCCGTGCGCTACCGGTATCGCGAGTTCTGCGAGCCGACCCGCGCCCACGCCGATCTCGTCATCCCCGGCGGCCGGTACGACGGGGAGCGGTCCGAGCAGGCGCTCACCAAGGTCGTGGCGCTGGTGCGCGCTGGGGTGGCGGTGTGATCGCGATGCAGCGACTCTATGTTGACCTCCACATCCATATCGGGCGGACCAGCGCCGGCAAGGCGGTCAAGGTCACCGGTGCCCGTGACCTGACGTTCCACAACATCGCCAGGGAGTGCGCGGTCCGCAAGGGCATAGACCTCGCCGGGATCGTGGACTGCGGCTCTCCCGCGGTGATGCGGGATATTGACGACCTCGTGGAGGCGGGGGAGATGGTGGAGTTGCCCGGCGGCGGAGTGCGCTACCATGACAAGACCACGGTGCTGCTCGGCTCGGAGATGGAGACGCAGGAGGAGGGCGGCTGCACCTCTCACATGATCGCCTACTTCGCGACGCGGGAGCAGATGCGGGCCTTCATCGCCGCCCTCCGCCCGCGCGTGACGAACCTCGATCTCAGCTCCCAACTCTGCCGCCTCCCCGCGCGCCGATTGCTGCAGATCACCAAGGAGATCGGCGGCCTCTTCGTCCCCGCCCATGCCTTCACCCCGCACAAGGGGGTCTATGGCGCGTGCGTGGCCCGGCTCACGGAGATGTTCGGCGAT
>CAZUGW010000386.1:0-898 GCA_964620055.1 uncultured bacterium | reverse complement strand
GTCAGCCGACTCGACGCGCTGGAACTGGGCCTGTCCGCGGACAGCTATCTCGCCGATCGGATCGCGGAACTGGCGGACCTCGCGTTTCTCTCCAACTCCGACGCCCACTCGCTCCCGAAGATCGCCAGGGAGTATAATGTGATGGAAGTGGAGGAGGCGAGCTTCGTGGAGGTGGACCTAGCGTTGCGGCGCGCGCAGGGCCGGCGGATCGTCGAGAACTACGGCCTCGACCCGCGACTGGGCAAGTACCATCGCACGTTCTGTCTGGCGTGCGAGGCCATCACCACCGCGCCCCCGCCGGTGGAGACCTGCCCGAACTGCGGGAGCGAGAAGGTGGTGAAGGGAGTGCTGGACCGCATCGCCGAGATCAGCGACTCCCCCGAGCCGCGGCCGCCCGCGCACCGGCCGCCCTATCGCTACCAGGTGCCGCTCCAGTTCCTGCCCGGCCTCGGCCCGGCCACGTTGGGCAAGCTGCTCAACCGGTTCGGAACGGAGATGCGCGTGCTGCACGAGACGTCGTTCGACGAATTGGAGATGGTGGTAGGGACGAAGCTGGCGCGTCTAGTGCTGGCCGCTCGTGAAGGCACGCTGCCGCTCTTGGCGGGCGGCGGCGGGCGGTACGGCAAGGCCGCCGCCGATATGTCAGAGACACAACTCTCCCTGGGATGGTGAACGTGGCCGGTCTCTTCATAACCCTGGAAGGCGTGGACGGCTGCGGGAAGACGACGCAGGCGCGGTTGCTCGCGGACTGGCTGCAAGAGGCGGGACACTGTGTCCTCCTGACCCGCCAACCCGGGGGGACGGCCATCGGCGAGCAACTCCGCGAATTGGTGCTCTCGCCGAAGAACCACATCACCCCGGAGGCCGAGCTGTTCCTCTACCTCGCCGACCGAGCGGT
>CAZUGW010000385.1:0-3542 GCA_964620055.1 uncultured bacterium | reverse complement strand
CCGTCTCCGCCTGGCCCGCCGGGACGAGGAACTCGTCGGGCGAGAAGAGTGGGCCGCCCCCGCCCTCGGAGACGCGCGCGGTCACCCGGGTGGGCAGGTCGTCTTTGCCGGAGTTCCTGACCGTCACGTCCACCTGAAGCAGCCCCTCGCGGACGGAAGGAAGGACCACGACGTCCTCCACCCACACGCGGGGCCGCAGTTCAAGAGAAACGTGATCCCAGATCCCCACTCCGGCCGCGGAGGGGCCGACCGGGCCGATCGCGCCGGCCTGCGCGCCTGTCGTCAGCAGCGCAGTCCAATCCTGCACCGCAATCGCGAGCTCGTTCACCTCCCCCGCGACCGCGGTCTCGGTGAGGTCGTATTCGGTCGGGGAGAACCCGCCGACGCAACTCCCCACGCTCTTGCCGTTGAGAAAAGCCTTCTGACCGTACTTGACCCCGTCCAGCCGAAGTACAACGCGGTTCCCGGACCACGAGGACGGGAGGAGAAAGCGCTTGCGAAACCAGACGGTGTGCGGGCCGTCCGGCCGCGCCTCCAGGGTAGCGGGCACGGTGACGGGGGCCCAGGCCGCCTCGTCGCCGGGAGGCGCGGTCTGGTCGCAGAAGGCGTACTCCCACGCGCCGTCCAGGGAGAGAGTGGGGCGCGCCGAGGCCGGCCCGCCCAGTACGGCGAGGGCGAACAGCAACAGTGCGGCGGCTCGTGCCAACTTCATACCGAGGCTCCGGTTTGCATTAGCGAGGCGTAGATCTCAACCGCCTGCTCGAGCTGGTTCAGCTCCACGCGCTCCGTCGCAGTGTGGGCCTGTCCCATGGATCCCGGCCCGACCACCACCGCCGGAATCCCGACCTCCGCCAGCAGCCCGGCGTGGGTGGTGGCCACATTCCCGACCAGAGAGAAGTGGCCGGTGATGTGCTTCACGGCGGCGCCCACGGCCCTCACCCAGGGGTCGTCCACGTTCATGTTTAGACCCGGCACGAGCAAATTCGGCCCCGGGACCTCCAGCCCCAGATCCTCCTCGATGGCGTTGATGAGATAGGCGCGCACATCAGACACGGCCTTCTTCCCGTCTTCACCCGGCAGGAGACGGCGGTCCACCTGGATCTCGCAGCGGTCGGGGATGATATTCACGTACTCGCCGCCGCGGATGACCCCGACGCTGAGCGTGGCCTTGCCGAGCAGCGGGTGAGTTTCCCTTCCCACGCCGCCCTTGGCGTAGTGCTCCAGGGCCTGGACCACCTTGGCCATGCGATAGATGGCGTTGGCGCCCGCCTCCGGGCGGGAGCTGTGCGCGGCCAGGCCGGTGGTGGCGACGGAGAAGCGGGCCACTCCCTTGTGAGCCACCACGATCTCCAGGCCCGTCGGTTCGGCCACCACTGCGCCGCGGGCGCGCAGACCAGAGGCGAGCAGATGGCGCATCCCGGTCATGCCGTGCTCTTCGTCGGCGGTGCCAGTGAAGAGTACGGTCAACGGCGGCTTGACACCGCGCGCGGCCACGCGGAGCATCGCCGCCAGCAAGGCCGCGAGGCTGCCCTTGTCATCGGCCGAACCGCGGCCGAACAGGAGGTCTCCCTCCAGGCGAGGGGAGAACGGCTCCTCCATCCCCTCCCCAGTCACGGTATCGAGGTGGGCGTCGAACCAGAGGGCCTCGTCGCTCTCACCCGGGATACGCGCCACCACGTTGGGCCGGCCGGGGGCGGATTCGCGCAACTCCACCGCGATCCCGGCCGCGGCCAACTTCGATTGGACGAAGGCGGCGAGCGCGGCCTCCCCCTTCTCCGCGCCCACCGGCCCTTCCAGGGGGTTGACGCTGGGAATGGCCACCAGATCGGCCGCCAACTGTCGGATCTCTTCTCGCTCCATGTTCCCTGCCTCTCTCAACGGATGACGGGAGGTACTTTCGCCAACAGAACGGCCCCCTCCTGCCCTCGCGGCTTGGTCCGCGTTCGGACACAGCCGCGTGAGTATCGCCGGGTTTGGCGTGGTATATATTTTGTGACTTGCTCCGGCCGACCCAGGGGTGAGCGGCTGTGGAGACGCCGCCTGGATCGCTGGCTATCGCACAGGACGAAGGAGATACGGTTATGGGAAGTGGTCGCAGTCTCGCGCTTTGTTTGCTGGGGATGGGCGTCTTGTTGGCCGCAGGGACAGTGGGTTCGGCCGCGCCGTGGCCGTCCTCGCTCAGCTACTCGGTCGGGCTATCCTCCGACGATAGCGCCCGGGTTCAGATGAGCGCCTCGGCGGAGGGGATGTTCACGGAGAAGTGGGGCGCGAAGATCGGCGGATGGTGGGTGACGGGAGGAACCGACAACCGCGCTTTCGTCGGGGAGGCGTATGTCAACTACACCGGGGAGTCTCTCTACGCGGCGGCCGGCCGCAAGTACGTGCCGTTCGGCCCGGCCGGCGTCCTGGTATCGCCCGGGATCGCGGGCGGAGAGGCGCAGTACCACACCGATCGCGTGACGGTGCAGGCCATCGGCGGGACGCTGGCGTTCACCCCGGTGACCGGCGGGACGCGCTTCACCTTCGGCGGGAGCCGCGCGCCGGCGGACGAGAGCATTCGCGCGGCGCGGGTCGCGGTCGAGCTGACCGACCCGAAGTCCGACCGACACACCATCGTCGGAGGCAACTGGCTGGACCTGCTGGACGATAACGGGGCCAGCGGCGACATCTCCGCGGATGTCAACTCCTGGCTCACCGTGTTCGGCGAGTCGGCCAGGTTCGGGGACGAGAGCGCGTACGCCTACGGCCTCCGATTCACTAACCAGAAGCATTGCCCCGACCCGGGCAAGTACACCATGGCGACGATCTACGGGCGCAAGATCCCGGTGGGGTATGTTCCGGCCGCGGTGGGCGCGGTGAACTACTTCGAGGATCAGACCGGACTGGCGCTGGGCATCTACCACCAGGTCCGCCCCAATTATGGCGTCGGGGTGTTCGCGGACCGTAAGGACGCGATCGTGTCCTTGTTCGGCTACGTGCCGTTGCACTAGCCTCTGCCCTCCCTCCTGAGGTAAAGACTGCGGGCGTCCGCTCTGGGCGGACGCCCGCAGTCTTTGGCCTGGGGGGCCTCGTTCCATCGTCCGCACATCTCCCTCGCGAGTTGGCGCGGGAATTGTGGAACAAAGCTGTGTCGCAACTCTGCCCGAGATGGAGTGTAGGATGCTGTCAGCGCGTCACAGCGAGGAGTCCGTAGAGGTGGAGGCCGCGCGGGGCGAGCAGGAGGAGCAGAAGGTCCGCTGCCTGTGCGGCAAGTGGTGGTGTTATCGCAGCGGCGATAAGCTGGTCTTGCGGTGCAAACTGTGTCGGAGAGATATCGTCATCACGGGCGAGAATCTGAAGATCTCCTACCGCTGACCGCACCCACAATCTGATCCTACCGACCCACGTCTGAGCGCATTCAAGAGCCGCCGCGCCTGAGATGGAGCCAGAGCCAGGGGACGAGTCCCTTGGCTTTTGCTTTTGGCCTGGGCGAGGCGAACCGAAAGAATGCCGGAAGTGCGCGTCCTTCTCCGTGAGCGACGCCCAGACCGGCTCCGCGAGCG
>CAZUGW010000384.1:0-3547 GCA_964620055.1 uncultured bacterium | reverse complement strand
TGGCGATGATGAGAGGGCGCGTGCCCTTTGCGGGCGAGGCGGCGGCCTGAGCGAACTCAGACCGCCGCAAAACCTGGATGAGGGCTGGTACTTCACGCGCCCTCAGAGGAAGACAGAGTTACCCGCAGGACTTCTTCTCGGTCTCGCAGGTTTCCTTCTTCTCGGTCTCACAGGTCTCTTTCTTCTCGGTCTCGCAGGTTTCCTTCTGCTCGGTCTCGCACGTCTCTTTCTTCTCGGTCTCGCACGGCGCCTTCTTCTCGCAGCAACCCATGTCTCCACTCCTTATGTGTGGGATTATGCCGGTGAGTTTCGCCATCCACCCGTTCCGACCATTCCGGTATATCATTCCTTCGTGTAGCTGTCAACCGACATTGCGCCAATCCAACGCTCTCCCTTTGCCCTGCGCCGCGCGGGGAGTGGAGTCAACTGACCTATCCTCTCCTCGCCGCCTCCAGCAGGGCCAGGGATTCCTCCACACTCACCTTCCGCGGATTCGTGCGCACCGCGCCGGCCAGCAGCCCGTCCTTGGCCAGCGACGGCATAGCCGCGTCGGGGATAGCGACGTCGGCGAGGCCGCACGGCACGTTCACCGCCGCGAGCAGCCGTTCTACCCCATGGACGGCGTCCTCCGCGGTGGCCGACGGATCGCCCGTGAGCGCGCACGCCACTTCTCGCAGCTTCTGCTCCACCGCCGGTTGGTTGAAGCGCAAAACATACGGCAGCAGCCGCCCGCAGGCGTTGCCGTGCGACATCCCGTGCCGCGCGCCGAGGGGATGCACCAGGCCGTGCACCAGCCCCAACCCGGAGTTGGCGAAGGCCATCCCGGCTAACATGCTGCCCATCGCCATCGCCTCCCGCGCCGGGCGGTTGCTCCCGTCCGCGTAGGCCGCGGCGAGATTCGCCCCGATCAGCGCCACCGCCCGGATCGCCAGCCCCTCGCTTGGCGGCGTGGCCCCGGTGGAGAGATAGGACTCGATGGCATGGGTGAGCGCGTCCAGACCCGTGGACGCGGTGAGCGCGGGCGGCATGCTCAGGGTCAACTCGGGATCGGTGATCGCCACCTTCGCGAACCAATAGGGGCTCTTGATCCCGAACTTGAGCGCCCTCTCCTCGTCCAAGACGACGGACACCGGGGTGATCTCGCTCGCCGTGCCCGCAGTGGTGGCGATGTTGATCAGCGGCAACCCCGGACGGTCAATGGGCTTGCCGCGGAGGTAGTCCAGGATCGAGCCCTCCAGCACCGCCATCGCCGCGATCGCCCGCGCCGTGTCCATAGGGCTCCCACCGCCCAGGCCCACCACCAGATCGCACCCTTCGGCGCGCGCCACGATCCCGCCGCGGTCAACCGTGCTGGCGCGCGGGTCCGATTCGACACCAGTGAACGGCACGACGGATACGCCCGCGTCGGTGAGCAGCTTTGTCACGCGCTCCCCCACGCCCGTCTCCTTCATCGCCGCGCGACCTGTCACCAGTAGCGCGCGCCGGCCGAACCGCGCCGCCTCCTCCCCGGCTTTCTCCACCGCCCCCCAACCGAAATGCGTCACCCCCGGCAATCGAAACTCATACATGCGCGCGCTCCTGCGATCCCAGTCTGGCGGACGCGTCTATCACTGCGCCCGGTGAGTGTTTCCCCAACCCCCTTGCCGCCTCCTTCGGCCCGCAAGGCGTTGGCGCGCAACGGCGCTTGACGTCAGGGAGGGCGCCGAGTACCATCGCGGCACGATGGCCCCCGAGGAGCAGACAGCCGAGCAGGAGAAGCAGCACGCGCGAGCGCGGGTGGAGCGAATGGTGGAGCGCTACACCGCCCGCGGGCCCTATCGCCTCCATCCCGATCCGGCCACGGTCGCGCACGTGCTGGTCGGGCTGGCCCGCAACGTGGTGGAGCACGGGTTGGCCTATTGCCCCTGCCGCGAGGTGACCGGAGACCCGGTCCGCGACCGCGCCAATCTCTGCCCCTGCCCCCAACACCGGGCCGACATCGCTCGGGACGGAGTTTGCGAGTGCGGCCTCTTCGTCAGCGTCGAATACGCCGCCGCGCACCCGGGGGAGGCCACGAGTAACGACGCACAGGAGCCATAATGGGATTCACACTCGAGATCGGCGCGCCGGCCCCGGGGTTCTCGCTCCCCGGGGTGGAGGGCAAGCAGCATAGTCTCTCCGACTATGCGGACAAGCGGGCCGTGGTCGTGGTCGTCACGTGCAACCACTGTCCGACCGCGATTCAGTACGAGGATCGCCTCCTGCAACTGCAAGCGGACTACGCGGGCAAAAGCGTGCAGGTGATCGCCATCAACGGCAACGAGACGGATGGGCACCCCACGGACGATTACCCGCACATGGTCCAACGGGCGAAGGAGAAGGGCTTCACCTTCCCCTACCTGCGCGACGACACCCAGGAGACGGTCCGTGCGCTGGGCGCGGTGCGCACGCCGGAGGTGTTTCTCTTCGGGCCGGAGCGCACGCTTCAGTACCACGGGCGCATAGACGACAACCCCGACGTGCCCGCTGACGTGACGCGACACGACCTCCGGGAGGCCCTGGAGGAAGTGCTCGCGGGCAAGGCGGTGAGCGTCCCGAACACCACCTCCATCGGGTGCACCGTGAAGTGGTGGGGGAAGGACCCGCACTGGATGCCGTCGGAGTAGCACCCACCCGGCACTGCCCAGTGTAGCCTGGAAAGCAATCGGCGCGCGACCGGAAGGTCGCGCGCCGAAACTATTGCCATCAGCGCTCGCCGGCTAGAGCTTGAACTGAAACACCGCCACTTCCGTGAGGTGCAGGATCACCGCCACCAGAATCACCGCGATAATGGCGATGGCGAAGTTCTCCGCCGAGAGCCAGGGCATCACCTCGATCGGATGGTCCATGAGGTGCTTAGGGATCAGGCTGTACTGATTGATGAACGTCGCCACGTGCGCGTCCGCCCATTCGTAGCCCGCGCGGATGGAGCTCGCGGAGAGCGCGACGATGATGGCGGTCACCGGGTAGGCGAGCCAGGAGAGGGTGCGGTACTTGAACTTCTGGTGTTCGAGGTAGATCGGGCACTCCCGGCAGAGTTTCCGCGCCGCTTGTTTGCTCCGCTGCTGGTTGCGCTGGACGCGCTTCTGGAGCTCTTGCGCTTTGCGCTGGTGGGCGTCCAGTTCCTCCGCCACCTGCATCTTCACGCTGGCATTACCGCCCACGGAACTCATCAGGCGGCTCGCCAAATCGTGATCGCAATAGCAGCCGCTGGTCTTCCGCCAGCAGGCGATCCCCTCGGCGTAGCGCGGGCAGGTGGTGCGCACGCTGCCCCGGCAGAAGTGCAACTCCCAGCACTTGCGCATCAGGGAATGTCGCCCCGCGAGCTGGGGGGCGTTCCCGGGAACGTCCGGCCCGAGGATGCCGGGGATACGCGTGACCTGGGCCGCATGTGGCTGATAGGTCATCATCACGATCTTGCCCATGATGATCCGCAGCACTCCGACCACGAACATCGCCACGCCGGAGGTGTGGAAGCTGGCCATCAAGGCCGCCGCGACCGTCTGCAGTTGCTCGGCCGCGTCCGGGG
>CAZUGW010000383.1:365-3558 GCA_964620055.1 uncultured bacterium | reverse complement strand
CCATGCCAAGAAGCCGCCCGCCAGTCATAGCAAGCTCTGGCTGAGCCAGCACGGCGTGATGAGCCAGGTGCAGGGCAACTCCTGCATGTTCTGCCACGCCAGTTCGTTCTGCAACAAGTGCCACGGCGTGATCATGCCGCACCCGAAGGATTGGGTGAAGCAGCATCCCAAGACCGCGGCCCAGGACAAGACCGTCTGCGCGCAGTGCCACCGCAAGGAGGGCTGCGAGACCTGCCACCGCGGCGCCCTGCCGGCCACTCACAAGGCGGCGGACTGGATGCACCATCACGGCCCGCAGGCCAAGCAGGCGGGCGCGCAGTGCGCGCTCTGCCACCGCAAGGACTTCTGCAAATCCTGCCACGGCACGGAGATGCCGCATCCGTCGGACTGGCTGAAGGACGCGCACGGCAAGGCCGCGCAGAAGGACCGCGCGTCCTGTCTGCGCTGCCACCAGGAGAACGATTGCACGAAGTGCCACGGCGTGACCATGCCACACCCCGACACCTGGGTGAGCGAACACGGCAAGCAGGCGGAGGCGACCCCGGCGAAGTGCGGCAAGTGCCACGATGCGAAGCACACGGATTGCTCCACGTGCCATTCCGGGCTAGCGCCCTCCAGTCACCAGAAGGACAGTTGGAAAGCCCAGCATCCCGTCGCGGGGGCGACGAACCTGGATTTGTGCGAGCTGTGTCATGGGAAAGATGCATGTAACAGTTGTCACGCGGCGAAAACGGGGAAGGGAAAGGCGGGAAGATGAACGAGTCAGAGCAGAAACGCGAACCGGAGCAACCCCACGGCCACCCAGGCGGTGACGCGGCGGGGGCGCTCCGGCCCTCGCTGGTCTCGTGGAACATCACGCGGCAGTGCAACCTCACGTGCGGGCACTGCTATCGCGACGCGCGGGAGCGCCCCGATCCGGACGAGCTCACCACGGAGGAAGGGATCACCCTCATCCGCGAGATCGCCAAGGTCGGGTTCCGGGTGCTCATCCTCTCCGGCGGCGAGCCCCTGATGCGGGCCGATTTCTACGAGTTGCTCGCCGCCGCCAAGGCGGAGGGCCTACGGCCGGTGCTCGGCAGCAACGGCACGCTGCTCACCCCGGAACACGCGGCGCGGATGAAAGAGACCGGGCTGGCGCGAGCGGGCATCTCCCTCGACAGCGCGGACACCGAGTATCACAACGCGCTGCGCGGTTCGCCGACGGCCTGGCAAGGTGCCATCGCGGGGATGCGCCAGTGTCGCGAGGCCGGCCTGCAGTTCCAGGTCAATACCACGGTCACCCAGCAGAACCAGGATCAGGTGCTCCGGATCACCGACCTCGCCATCGAACTGGGGGCGGCCGCCCATCACGTCTTCTTCCTCGTGCCCACCGGCCGCGGCAAGGATATCGCCGAGGATATGCTGCAGGCCGCGCGCTACGAGCAACTCCTGGAAGCGCTGATGCGCAAGCAGCAGGAGATCGCGATCGAGATCAAGCCCACCTGCGCCCCGCAGTTTGTCCGCATCACCGACCAGCTTGGGATTAGCAATCGCTTCTCCATGGGCTGCCTCGCCGGGCGCACCTACTGTGTGATCACGCCCACCGGAGAAGTGCACCCGTGCCCCTATCTCCCGATGGCTGTGGGCAACGTGCACACGCAACCGTTCTCGGAGATCTGGGCCGAGGCGGAGGTCTTTCGGACCCTGCGGGAGGGGAATCTGGAGGGCCTATGCGGGCAGTGTCGGTGGGGACAGCGCTGCTTCGGGTGTCGCGCCAGGGCTTACTGGGCCACGGGTGGAAATCTCGTAGCGGAAGATCCCTGGTGCGCGCTGGTCGTGCGCCGCAACGCCCGCGCCGAGCAGCCCGCGTCCTCCTAGCGAGGCCGGGGCGAAAAGAGCACAAGGGGGGACAGGGGGCCGCGCCTCGCCATGACTGTCAGCGCCGTAGACCTGCATACCGAGGAGCTGCGCGACCGCATCGCGTGGCTGATCCGCCTCCGCTGGTTGGCCGCGGCAGGGGTGGCGTTTGTCGTCTGGGCCGCCCCCCGCGCCACGGAAGTGCACCTCGCCCAGGGCCCGCTCTATGCGCTCACCGCGGCTTTGGCGCTCTACAACCTGATCCTCTGGGGCGCGGCGCGCCGGCTGTCGGCGGTGGTGGCGGGCCGCGGGGTGGCCTGGTTCGCCACTGTGCAGGTGAGCCTTGACCTCGTCTTCCTCACCGCGCTGCTGCACTTCGCGGGCGGGATCGAGAACCCGTTCGTATGCTATTACGTCTTTCACATCGTCATCGCCAGCATCCTCCTCACCCGGAACATCGCCTACTTCCAGGTCGCGCTGGCCGTCGGCCTGCTCACCGGCCTGGCCTCGCTGGAGGCCTCCGGCGCGCTTCCCCATTACCATCTGAAAGGGCTGTTCGCCGAGGATCTCTACAATCAACCGCACTACCTGGCGGCGGTGCTCTTCGTCACCGGCACCATGCTCTACTTCACGGCGTTCATGGCCACCTCCATCACCGCCCGGCTGCGCGAGCGGGAGAGTCAGATCATGGACCTCTCCGCCTCCCTGCGCGCCCACGCGGAGGAACTGGAGCAGGCCTACCAGGCCCTGCGCCAATTGGAGGAGGAGAAGTCGGAGTACATGCTGCGGGCCGCGCATCATCTTCGCACCCCGCTCGCCGCGACGGAGAGCATGTTGGCCGTCGTCGCGGAGGGCCGCACCGGGCCGGTCTCCGAGAAGTCCATGGAGATGGTCCAACGCTCCCGCGAGCGGCTCCGCAACATGCTCGATCTCGCCCGCGACCTGCTCATCCTCTCCCGCGCCCGCGAGGGGACCACCGCCGCCAAGCGCGAGCCCGTGGACCTGGCGCGGCTGCTCGCCGCGATGGAGGGAGACTTCAGTCGCCAGGCCGCGGAGGCTTCGGTCTCGCTCCAGGTCTCCGCGGAGGCCGGCCTCCATCCCATCCCGGGCGTGCCCGAGTCCCTGGCCGAGTTGCTGGAGAACCTGATCTCGAATGCCATCAAGTACACCCGCGCCGGTGGGAAGGTGACCGCCTCCTTGAGGAAGGCCGACGACGGGGTGGAGTTGCAGGTCTCCGACACCGGGATCGGAATTCCGCTGGAGGAGCAGGCCAGCATCTTCGAGGATTTCTACCGCGCCAGCAACGCCCGGACCGCGACCAAGGACGGCACCGGCCTGGGCTTGTTCGTCTCCAGGA
>CAZUGW010000383.1:0-355 GCA_964620055.1 uncultured bacterium | reverse complement strand
CGCCCTCGCCCTCGGGCTCCTGGTCCTCCTTCCGGTCGTCGCCGCCGCGCACGGGGCGGAGGTCGAGTTGGAGAGCGAACCGGGGAGAGGGACCACGTTTCGCGTCCGGTTCCCCGAGGCCGCGAGGGAGGCCGCATGAAACCCCCGTTCCCCATCTTCGTGGACCTCAACGACCGGCCCTGCACCGTCATCGGCGGGGGCGAGGTGGCGGCGCGCAAGGTGCGCTCCCTCCTCGACGCCGGCGCGCGGGTCACGGTGATCTCCCCCGAGGTGAGCGCGGCGATGCAGAAGCTGCTCGACGAGCCGGCCGTGCGCCTGGAACTGCGGGCCTATCGGCCGGGCGATCTCGCCGACA
>CAZUGW010000382.1:0-3561 GCA_964620055.1 uncultured bacterium | reverse complement strand
GGCGGGGAGATCTACCTGCTCGTGCACGTGGACACGAAGCGTCGGTACGACCTCGCCCCCCTCAACCGCCTCCTGCGCAAGGGCGAGGAGTACGGCGCGATGTTACGCTCCCGGGAGAAGGCGCAGCGCGATCAGGACCGGGGGCGGACGTATCGGATCGAGCCGTAAACGCGGGGACGCAGAGTAAGCAATCCGCGGCGGGCCGGACTGACAGCGCGCGCCGCCCCGTACCCGAAGGCCCAAGACGGTGACAGCAGATGCTGATCCGAAGCTACTGCCCCCACATCCCGCCCGTGACCATATCCCCGAGCACGGCGTGGCCCAGCGACAGGCATTTCTGCTGGTAATCGGGGTCAATGCGCACCGCCCGCGCGGCTACCTCCGCGCAGTAGCCACAGTCCTCGCAGTCGCGCTCGGCGCAGCTTTGCCGCAGCAGCGGCTCCAGAAACCCGTCGAGGGTCCGGTTGTCTATCACTACCGGCGAGTCAGTGCGCGGATGGAGCATGCCCAGGTGCTGCGCCAACTCTCTCCAGCGCAGGAGCCGCAGAGGGGAGACCTGCCAGGGCCGCACGAACTCCCTCGCCTCCCACAGCCAGGGGTGGCGCGGCTGCGTCTCGGCCGGAGCGAACCGATACCCGTAAGGTTGGATCAGATCCAGCAGATTCCCCTCGTAGCCGCGCGCGGCGTAGGCCCGCACGCGGGTCAGCAGGACGTCGCTGGGTGCGCCTCTCTCGGTCAGTTTGAAGCTCTGGTAGCCGAGGGCCTCGTAGTGGTGGAGATCCTCCGGCCGAATCCACTCCGAGCGAATGTAGTTGATCGGTTCGGCCACCTTGAGCAGCGAGCAGCGTATCAAGCAGTAGTCAAGGAAAATCTCGCCGCGGCGCTGCGAGGCGTGAGACAGCCCCACGGTGTGGTAGGGGGCGAAAGGACAGAACAGCAAGCAGTTGCTGGTGGCGAGCAACTGCAAGTCGCACTGGACCGCCGACCGGATCGCTCGTAATCGCGCGAACTCACGGTTGGCGGAGGGGGACTCCAGCGTGATGGAGTCCGCTCCCAGGGCCTCCCAGTGCCGCGCTTGCTGCGGGGTGGTGACGCGGGCATAGACTCCCACCTTCACGCGGAAATGCGGATAGCGGGCCTTGATGAGTTCGAGAAGAAACGGAACGGAGACGGTGACGACCTCCACCTTCAGCTCGGACAGCCAATCCAGGAGTCTGGTCAGATCGCGCTGCCCGGCGCGGCTGAACTCGCGGTTGCCGAAGCAGGCCGCGTTGATGAGATAATTGAAGGCGAGGCCCTGGCGATGCACCGCCGCGACGTAGTGCTCGAAGCGGCTCCGGCCCACCGGCGCGGTCATGTAGCGGGCCCGCCCTCCCCCGACCCGATCGCCGCTGAAGCGCCCGTAGATCTCGGTGACCGGGTAGCCGCGCAGGCTGTTCAGCAGCTCTTCATCGAAGTTGGCGGCGAGGCTAAACTGCATCTTCCCCCTCCGGGCCGCAGACCAGGGCCATCCGACAGCAGGGATAGCGGCGGACCCGACAGTGCCTGAGACCGGCCGCGGCCGCCAACTCCGCCAACTCCCGGGGCCGATAGGCCCGGCCGATGGAGATCAGGCCGTCCTGCCGACTGGCCTCACAAAAGCCGGCCAGCCGCGAGAAGAGCTGGAAGCCCAGCACCCCAGCATACGAGCGAACGAGGTCCGAGACGATCAGCCCTCCGTGTGTCGCCAGCCGCGCGCCCTGCAGTAGCCTGGTGGCCTGTCCCGGGGCCAGATGATGCAGCAGGGTGGTGGATACCACCAGATCGAACGTCTGCGGGGGGAAGGGCGGTGCGAGGGCGTCCGCGCAGACCCAGGTGAGCTCGGGGAAACCGCGCGCCCGCTCCCGCGCGTAGGCGAGGGCAAGACGATTGCGGTCCAGACCGATCCCGCGAAAAGGCCGGCGCTCTGCGCGAGCGCGCCGCGCCAACGCGCGCAGGATCTCGCCCCCGCCGCACCCAATGTCGAGCGCCAAGAACGTCCCGCGGCCCCGCTCAGCTAGCAGGGGTCCCGCTTCTGCCAGCACCGAGCGCGCGCCGTACAAGTACCGGTTCACCTTCTCCAGATCCCGCAGATAGCGGGCCACGAGTTCCGGCCCCAGCGCGCCTTCGTCGAAGCGCTCCGCCGCCTCCACCCGCTCGCGGCACTTGCCGTGCCGGCCCCGCCTCTCGGCCAGTTCGACGTGGCGTGCAGCCGTTCGGCCGTCCACTAACCCGACCGGTCCCGCGATCTCGGCCCCTTTGGATCTGGCGTCGCCCATAGCTGGGAGCATTCTGGCATAGGGCCTGGGCACGACGTGTTCCGAGCGCCGACAAGACCGGTCAGCCGGGCCGTGAGGCGCACAGGATCGCCCCCGGCGCGCGACAAGAAGATGCGCGTCTGTGGGGAGAGACGATGGGCGGACGAGTCCTGCTGATCCATACCAATCGCGAACATGCCCCGCAGCCGGTGATGCCGTTGGGGCTCTGCGCGGTGGCCTCCTCGCTGGAGGCGCGGGGGTTCCAGCCGCGGCTGCTGGACCTGTGCTTCTCCCGGCGGCCTGAGCGCGACCTCGAAGAAACACTGGGGGAGTGGCCGCCGGACGCGATCGGCCTGTCTCTGCGCAACCTCGACAACGGCGAATCCCTGCACCCGCGCGAGTATCTGACCGAGCCGGCCGGCTTCGCCCGCCTCTGTCGGCGGCGCCTCTCGGTTCCCATCATTATCGGCGGGCCGGCCGTCAGCCTCGCCCCCGTCCGCCTCCTGCAGGAGACGGAGGCCGACTACGCGCTCGTGGGAGAAGGCGAGCAGGCCATGCCGGAGTTGCTGGAGCACCTCGCCGCGGGCCGGTCGCCTCGGGGGATTCCAGGTGTCTGCGGTCAGGGCGACGACACCCCTCCCCCGCCGGCGCGGGTCGCCGACCTCGATGCCCTCCCACCGGCCCGCCCGGAGAAGTGGCTGGAGGTCGGCCGCTACCTCCGACACGGGGCCGCCCTCGCTGTTCAAACGCGCCGCGGGTGCAGCTTCCGCTGCACCTACTGCAGTTACCCGCTGATCGAAGGCGCCTCCTACCGGCTGCGTGCTCCCGCGGCGGTGGCAAGCGAACTGGCGGAGACCCGCGCGCGCGTGGGAGTGCAGTGCTTCGACATCGTGGACTCGACCTTCAACCGGCCGGTGGAACATGCGGTCGCGGTCTGCGAGGCGATCCTCCGCGCCGGTGTGCAAGTCCACCTTCAGGCCACAGATTTCAACCCGGCGGGCGTGTCCAGAGAGCTGCTGAGAACGATGAAGCGGGCCGGTTTCTCCTCGCTCATCTGCACCCCGGAGAGCGCCTCCGAGCGCATGTTGACGAGCCTGCAGAAGGGCTTCACCGTGCGCGAGATCGCCCAGACCGCGCGCTGGGCGCGGGAGGTGGGCCTGCACGTGCTGTGGATGTTCATGTTCGGCGGGCCGGGCGAGTCCGAGGAGACCGTACGGGAGACCCTCGACTTCATTGCGCGCCACCTGGACAACCGAGCCCGGATCATCTGCGCCGTGGGGGTGCG
>CAZUGW010000381.1:3349-3578 GCA_964620055.1 uncultured bacterium | reverse complement strand
CCAGGGAATCCCCCAGCTTCTCCATCTCCAGCAACTGCCTCGCCGCCGCCACGCGCGGAGCCAGATCCCGATTGCCCAACTCCGTGATCAGGCGATGCTTGGCCGTCTGCGTCACCACCAGCCACGCGATCAGGGCCAGCGCGATCACTGTGATCGCGCCGTACAGCCCGGTGCGCCGACCCTTTTCCATCAACCGGTCCTCCCTGCGTGCTCCCGCGCCCCCAAGGGG
>CAZUGW010000381.1:0-3339 GCA_964620055.1 uncultured bacterium | reverse complement strand
ATTCCCCTCCCCCCTCGGGATTCCTCTCCATGCGAGCCATCTTGCAGATGTGGAATATTCCAGTATTGCTTACGCGTGACGGCGTCATCTGCGGAGCCATTCGCCATGAGTACCTTCGACATCTTGATCTGCGATGATGAAGAGAGCATCTGTATGCTTTTGCAGGAGGTGTTGACCAAGTTCGGTCACACCGTCTCCACCTGCCAGGACGGCGCCACCGCGGTGGAACTGGCGCAGGAGCGGGCCTTTGACCTGGTGTTCCTCGATATCCGCATGCCGGGCATGGACGGGGTGGAGGTGCTCAAGCGGCTGCGCGCGCTGCATCCCGACGCCACCTACATCATGATCACCGGCTTCGCGCATACCGATCTCGTAGAGGCGTCTCTCCAGAGCGGCGCCGCCGCCTGCCTCGCCAAGCCCTTCAGCCTCTCTCACCTCACCAAGCTGCTGAAGGACATCACCGAGGGGCAACCCATCTCTGCCTAGCCGTCTTCCGATCCGGGTCGAGAGGGAAGATCGGGGCGGCGCGGGCGCGGCAGGGAATTGCGCTATCACACGGTAAACCTCCTCTCTTAAATGGAGAGGCGACGATGTCCGACTCGAGAAAATGGGTTGATCTGATCCTCCGCGGCGGCCTGGTGGTGGACGGCTCAGGGGAGCCCCCCCGGGTCGCCGATGTTGCCGTCTCCCGGGGCCGCCTCGAGGCGGTGGGCGATCTGTCCCAGTGGACGGCGGCCGAGGTCGTGGAGGCCGCGGGGCTGGCCGTCGCCCCCGGCTTCATTGACATGCACACCCATTCCGACCTCTCGCTGATCGTCAACCCCCGCGCCGAGAGCGCCATCCGCCAGGGGGTCACCACCCAGGTGATCGGGATGTGCGGCTCCTCCCCGGCCCCCGCGCCGGACGAGAAGCACGGGATGATCCGCTCCCTGTGGGGCGGCTCGGGCGAGGCTGTGGAGTGGACCTGGGAGACGTTCGCCGAGTACCTCGATGTCCTGAACAACCGCGGCCCCTCCACCAACGTCGTCCCGGTGGTCGGGCACGGCACGCTGCGCGCCATCGCGGTCGGCCTGGAGAACCGCGCCCCCAAGCACTACGAACTCGCGATGATGCGGGACTTGCTGCGAGACGCGATGAGCGAGGGCGCCTTCGGGTTTTCCAGCGGCCTGGTCTATAACCCCAGCATGTACGCGGAGACGGAGGAGTTGATCGCGCTCGCGAGGGCGATGGCGGAACGCGGCGGAATCTACTTCACCCACATGCGCGGCGAGGCCGACACGCTGGTGGAGGCGCTCGCGGAGGCGATCCGCATCGGTCGCGAGGCCGGCGTCCCGGTGGAGATCGCACACCTCAAATGCGACGGCCGGCGCAACTGGGGCCGGGCCGAGGAGGCGCTCGAAACCCTCCTCGGAGCGCGGGACAGCGGCGTAGACATCACCTATGACGCCTACCCCTATGCCGCGTGGAACACCGGCCTGGCCCAGCTCCTCCCGGCCTGGGCGCGGGAGGGCGGCAGCGAAGCTATCGTACTGCGCCTGTCCGACTTCGAGACCCGCACCCGCATCCGCGAGTTCCTCGCCCGCAGCGCGGAGGAGGAGCCGGGGAAGTGGGACCGCCGCCTCATCTCCTCTGTCGAGTCCGAGGCCAACCGCCCCTACCAGGGCAAGACCCTTGCCGAGATCGCCGACCTCCGCGCGCGACCTGCGGAAGAAGTCATCATGGACCTGCTCGGCGAGGAGAAGGCCTCCGTCGGGATGGTCGGCTTCGGGATGCACGTGGACGACGTGAAGACGTTCGTCGCCCACCCCCTCGGGATGATCGGCTCGGACTCCGGCAGCTCCGCGCCCTACGGACGACTGGGCCTGAGCCATCCGCACCCGCGCACCTATGGCAGCTTCTCCCGGATTCTTGGGTACTATGTGCGCGACGGCAACGTGCTCTCACTGGAGGCCGCGGTCGCGAAGATGTCCCGCCTCCCGGCCGAGCGCCTCGGCCTTTCCGACCGCGGCACCCTCGCCCCCGGCAAGGCCGCCGACATCGTGGTCTTCGACCCCGCCACCGTCGCCGACCGCGCCACCTACCAGCAACCTCACCTCTACCCCGAGGGCGTGCGGAGGGTGTACGTGAACGGGCAACTCGTCGTGGACGGCGAGCACCACACCGGGGCGAAGGCGGGGAGGATCTTGGCGAGGTAAGGGGCCAGATGACTACCCGAACGTCTCCATCGCCAGCCGCTTCCCCATCTCTGTCTTGAAGATGCGACCGACTAGCGTCGCCCGCTCCTCGCGGCTGCGATCCGGGAACTCGTCCGGGAGGTTCACCAGCCAGTCCGCGTCCCAGATGATGCGGAACTCGGGCGTGTCTATGTCCTTGGCGCTGTGATGGTTCGCCACGATGCGGCAGACGTGTTCAATCGTCGGCTCGGGGACGCCGAGTTCCTCCAGAAGGCCGCGCGCAATGGGTGGCCCTTCGATTTCCTGGTAGTGACCGGCCGAGGAGCCGTGCTTTCGCTCGGCCTCCTGGATGCCGATGTCGTGAAGCAGCGCGGCTGCCACCACGACCTCGGCGTCTCCGCCCTCCGCGGCCAGGATGCGCTCCGCCCAACCGAGGACGGAGTGCGCGTGGGCGATGCGACGGCGGTCGTCGCCGAACTGGCGCTCCATCGCGGCGACAATCTGCTCAGTCGTCGCCATCACTCCACCTCCGCGAGCTCGTACTCCCTGCTCCCCAACCCGAGCTTCGCCGCGGTCTCGACCTGCAGGTACGGGTCCTTGCCCCAGATGCGGAACAGCAGATGCCCGTCGCCGTCGGTCATCGTGACCTGCTCGGGCAGCGTTCCCGCGATGTAGTTCTTCGCGTCAATGGAGTCTATGGCGGCCTGCTCGATGGCGACGATATCGTGGGAGGCCATGATCCCGACATCCGGGACGAGCGAGGGCGTGGTGAAACCCCAGCAATCGCACAGCGGGGTGATGTTCAGCATCGCGGTGACGTAGAGCACGCGGTTCGGCTCGAAGGTATCCAGCACCGCCTTGGTGGTGAGGGCCATCGCCTCCTGGAAGTAGAGCATGCTGCCGACGTTGATGGTGATGGCCTGAGCCGGGCACGAGTCCACACAGTGCATGCAATAGCGGCAGTGGTGGGAGAAGATGCTCATCTCATCCTTGTCGTTGAACTTGATCGCCCCGGCCGGGCAGTTCTCCCGGCAGATGTGGCAGTGGGTGCAGGCCTCGGAGCTCCACGTGAACTCGGCATCCTGCACGCCGTGAATCCAGCCGCGGGTGCGCTCGGTCACCGCGCCCATCGCCAGGTTCTTGATCGCCCCGCCGAACCCGCACT
>CAZUGW010000380.1:0-3625 GCA_964620055.1 uncultured bacterium | reverse complement strand
CTTACAATGCGAGATTGCGCGGAGGCCGTGCAGGCACCCTGCCCCATCCATCGGCGACTGTGGTCCTCTTCGAGAGTGATGCTGGCTGGAACGCGACCGGCGGCCCCGAGCTTCTCCCCAATGCACCCCGCCACTTCCGTATCAGCGATTACTACGTCTTTGCAGATGGTCAGATCAAGTGCCTCCTGCGCAAAAAGCTCCCTGACGGTTCCTGGGCAAAGGAGCCGGATGCTGATTGGCTAATATGGAAGCCGGTATTGAAGAGCGATGCAACGACAAAGGGACCGTGAGTAGCTGCTATCGTATCCCGTGAACCCGCAAGGGGAGCGGACGACCTGGCAGTACGATACTCTCTCCAGGCCGACGACCATGACCCTGGGCAACAGCGCTATCGCCGAAACCGATTACGACACCGGGGGGCGCACCACGGCCGCGCGCAGCTTCAGGGCCCTGCCTGCGGGAGGCCGAGGAAGGTGGTGGAGGGGGAGGGAAAATAGGTGACTGTTGGGGCTGTTGAAAAAGTCGTCTTTGGGCAATCGGCTGAAGGCGCGCCGCACGAGGTTGCCCGCAGAGGCCTGATTCTGGTCTCAGAACGCGTCGGTCAGGCCACGCAGGCACTTTTTCAACACCCCCACTGTCCCCTATATTCCCTATATTCCCCCCCTATATTCCCCCAATATTCCCCTATATTCTGACGAGGTGCTTGGCTTCCTACTCCCCATACGGCTTCGGGTCCTCCGCCACCATCACCACTGTCATCCTCTTGTGCAGCGCAACCGCGATCCGGCGGAGCATCTCCAAGGAGTGCCCGCTGTACTCCTCATCCTCCAGCCGGCTGATGACCGACTGCGTGGTGCCGACCAGCTTGGCCAGCTCCTGCTGAGTCAGCCCGGCCTCCGCGCGAAGCTCATAGATAGTCCGGGCCACCTCCGCGTGCATGCGCGCCGCCCCCAGGGCCGCCTTGCGCTCCGAGTCGTCCCCCACGTATCGTCTATGGAGGATCTCAACCGCAGACGAAACCCTCTTCCGTCCTCTCATTCTCGACTACCTCATCCCTCACCGTAAGTGTGCCCCTGTTGATCCCGTCGGAAGGCCTCACGTCGCGCGAGCGCACGCTGAATCTCCCGATCGGGGACATCGCTCTCCTTCAGCAGTCCGTGGCTCAGCACTGCTCGTCGCCCAGAGAAGAAGTACAGCATCCGGTAGTTACTGCGGCGATGGCGCACCCGCAATTCATAGATGCTGTCGCGCAGGTAGTCCGCCTCCGGCCTATGCAGCGCGCTTCCCATTGCGGCGAGCCGCTCGATGCGCACGATGAACCGATCCCGCACCGTCTCGGGCAGGCCTCCAAGCCACTCTAGTGCTGGCGCTGATCCGTCGTCTTCCGCGAAAAAGACAACCTCGATCTCTGGCATTGTCTGTACAGACCTTTCATCTTGCGCCCCCTGGACAGACCGATCTAGTATAGCATTGTTGCTATACTTGTCAAGTCGCTATAGCCAGATCCCCCACCCTAGGAAAACAGCTCCTCGTTCACCTCCACCCCGATTCCCGGTCCTTCGGGGACGGTGAGGTAGCCGTCTTTGATGTCGAGGACGGGTTCTTTGAAGAGGGTGTGGAGGAGCGGGTGGGGTTCGATGCTGTACTCCTGGGAGTAGCGGCAATTGGGGGTGGCGGCGGCGAAGTGGAGGTTGGCGACGGTGCCGAAGGGCTGGGTCTGGTGGGGGGTGATGATGCAGCCGTGGGCGTCGGCGAGGGCGGCGATCTTCTGGCAGACGGAGAAGCCGCCGGCTTTGATGAGGTCCGGCTGGACGATGTCCACGGCCTCGATCTGAAGCATCTCGCGGAAGCGATGCACGCCCCAGTCCTGCTCGCCACCGGCGACGGGAATGTCCAGTGCTTCGGCCACCCGCGCGGTGGCATCCAGATCCCAGTACGGGCAGGGCTCCTCGAAGTGGAAGACGTCGTAATCCTCCAGCACCCGGCCCAACGCGATGGCGCGGGGCGCGCTGAAGCAGGAGTTGCCGTCGGCCATGATCTCGATCTCGTCGCCGAGCACGCGGCGGCACTCCTTCACCAGTTCCACCGACCGGCCGGGTAGCGCGTCCTCGTCGAAGCCGAAAGTGGCGCCGACCTTGATCTTCACCGCGGTGAAGCCGTGCTTCTCGACCAAGTCGGCGAGGCGCGCGGCCTCCTCCGCAGGAGTGTTGTCCCGCCTCATGCTGGAGGCGTACATGCGGATTCGGGTGCGATAGGCTCCGCCCAGGAGCTTGTAGATGGGCACGCCGAGCGCTTTCCCTTTGATGTCCCAGAGCGCCAGTTCGATGCCGCTGGCAGCCATGGCGAGGGCCTGGCCGGCGATCTTGTAGGTGTCCACCAACATGCGCTCGACGATCAGCTCGGTGTCGAAGGGATCGCGCCCGACCACGACGCGGGAGAGGGCGTGCTCGAGATGGGAGACAATGACGGGGTTGTTCATCGGGCTGCACTCGCCGTAGCCGACGAGCCCCTCGTCAGTGTGGACGCGGACCAGCAGGTTCGGCGGAACGTGGATCGGCTCGACACGCGTGATCTTCACAGTGACAACCCCCTGGCGCGGCAGGAGACGATTGCGGTCGCGACTAACCTCCTCGCGACCGCGTGATAATGCCACACTTCTTGGCACTTCTCTGCGGGGAGGACGGGCGATGCGGAAATTCACGGCCGTTGACCTGGAGTCGGAATCGCTGGAGGCGACCGTTGACGGACACACCACCCGGATCGAGGTGCTGCCCCGCATGGGCGCGAATCTCGTGTCGCTGGTGGTGGACGGGCGGGAGTGTCTGTACTTCGACCCGGACAGCGTGCTGGGCGAAAGCACGCACATGCAGGGGTGCTTCCAGATGTTCCCGACCCCGTGCCTGCTGACCGGGGCGCGGTACACGTTCGGCGGCCGGGAGGTGCGGCAGCGCAAGCACGGGGAGAACTACTTCGGCCACGGGCTGGTGCGCGATGAGACGTTCACGATCACGAAGAGCAGCACGGAGTTGACGGCGCGGCTTGAGTGGGATCGCGGGCATCCGGTGTATGAGGGATTCCCGTGGGAGGGGAGTTTGGCGACCACGTTTCGGCCGATCGCGCGGGGGCTGGAGGTGGCGTTCGCGTTCGAGAACCGGTCGTCATCACCCGCGCCGGCGGGCTACGGGATCCACCCGTTCTGGGCGATTCCGGGGGACCGGGCGGACGTGGCGGTGAAGGTCCCCGCCGAGTACCGGTTCGAACTGGTGGACTACGAAAGCCAGGAGCCGACGGGGAGGCTGCTCCCGGTGGAGGGGACGCAGTATGACCTGCGGGAGTCTTCTGGCCGCAGCCGGCGCAGGAGGAGGCAGGGGTGGCCTACCGGGGCGAAGGGCTGCGGATGGCGATTCAGTGCAGTGGGAATATGAAGCACCTGGTGTGCTACTCGCCGATGGGGCGGCCGTTCGTGTGCGTAGAGAACCTGAGCTGCGCGCCGGACGCGCACCACCTCTACGCGCGCGGCTTCGAGGAGGCCTCCGGGCTGGCGATCGTGGCGCCGGGAGAGAGGCTGGAGGGGTGGGTGAGATACAGGGTGGAGGCGATCTGAGCATCGCCCGGGCGAGGGAGC
>CAZUGW010000379.1:0-3633 GCA_964620055.1 uncultured bacterium | reverse complement strand
CGCCCCAGAGCACGAACGGAACCGGCTCTCGGGAGTGGGTGCGGGTGGAGAGCTTGGTGTAGTGGTCGGCGAGGAGCAGCAGTCGGCTGTCGGGGATCAGCCGCAAGCGCTCCAGCACGGGCGCGACGACGTGCGCGTCAATCTGCTCGATAGCCCACACCTTTTTCTCGGCGCTGCCCTGATGGGCGGCCTCGTCGGGCGATTCCACGTGCACTAGGACGAACGGGTAGCGCTCCAGCGCGGCCACGGCGGCCCGGCCCTTCGCGGCGAAATCGGTCTCCAGGGCGCCGGTGGCGCCAGGCACGAGCGGCGCGGCCAGGCCGGCGGACTTGGCGATGCCGCGGATCAGGTCCACGGCGGCGATGGCGACGCCGGGCGCGCCGCGTTGGGCCGCGAAGGAGGGCAGCAGACAGGGCCTACCTTGTCCCCAAAGCCAGATCATGTTGGCCGGCGGCTTGCCCTCGTCCCGGCGGCGGCGGTTGACGTCGTGCTGATCCAGGAGCTCGTAGGAGTCGAATATCAGGCGGCGCAGCAGGGCCTCGTCGTCGCCGACCGGGAGGTGCGGCTCGAAGGGCTGGCCCATGATGTCGTGGGGCGGCGTAGTGCGCACCTCGGGCGAGGCATCACGGAGCATTAGGATGTGGCGGTAGCTGATGCCGGGGTAGAACTGGCAGCGCGGCGTGCCGAGCTTCTCGGCGAGGAAGCGGATCAGCGCGCTGGCGTCGGCAGTCGGGATCTCGCCCGCTGAGTAGTCAATCACAGTCTCGCCGTCAGTGGTGATGAGGTTGCAGCGGAAGGCGACGTCCTCGGGGTTCATGGGGACGTCGAGGCTGGCCGCCTCCAGGGGCGCGCGGCCGGTGTGATAGCGCAGGGGATCGTAGCCCAGGAGGGAGAGCGCGGCGATGTCGCTGCCGGGCGGCATCTCGTCCGGAATGGTCTTCACCAGGCCGCAAACGCCCTCGCGGGCCGCAGTGTCGGCGTGCGGCTTATGGGCGGCCTGAAGAGGCGTGCGGCCGCCTAGCTCCGGGCGCGGGTCATCGGCGGCGCCGTCCATGATGATAATGACACGCCTTGGCTCGAGTGCGCTCATACCAGCGCAGTATAGCACTTGCGGGGTTCTGGGGTAAGCCTGGAGCGAGGGGGGTGAGGCGGAGGGGCGGCCGAGGCGCGCCCCCGCCTCCAGGTCAGGGCGCGGTCGCGCCGCCCCCGCGGCCGACCAGCGACATGATCAGCGTGATCAGGAACAGCACCAGGAAGATCCAGAATAGGACCTTGGCGACGGCCGCGGCGCCGAGGGCCACCCCGGTGAACCCGAGGATGGCCGCGACCACAGCAATCACCAGGAAGAAGATCACCCAGCCCAACAACATCAGCGTCTCCTTTCAACCGCGGACCCGCACGTCCGCGACGGTCCATTGCCCGTCACATAGAAGATGGTAGCGAACGGGCCGGGGGAGCCCTGTCGCCGCGCGGACGCGGTGTCGAGGGCTGGGACAAGTCGCGGCGGGCGACGCGACAGCAGGAGCGCGGTGCGCTCCTGCTGTCAGTGAGTCCCCCGGGACCTGCGCCCTATCCACAGCGAGGAGGACAGGGGTTATAGGCGGTACACGTGCTGCAAGCGTTGCAGGCGTTGCAGGAGGTGATGGGGAGCTGCGCGCCGCAGGTCACAGGCGTGCACGTGGCGAGAGGCGCCTGGGCCGGCGGAGCCAAGTAGACTTCCGGCTGGAGCTGCGGCTCCGGAACGTAGGCCACGGGCGGGGCCGGAGCGAGATTAGCCTGAGCAGTCACGGTCGTGGGGCAGATGGGCGCCTTGGCGAGGGCCGCGCCGCCGGGAGTGGCGATGGCCACCCGCCGCTCCGCGCCCTCCCAGCTCACGCGATAGCCGGTGGAGGCGCAGACGAACCGGAGCGGCACATACACCCGCTCCTGATGCATCTGGGCCGGGACGTCCAACTGCACCGGCTGACCGTTCACCAGGGCGAAGTTGCTTCCGACGGCCAGCGAGAGGGTCCTTCCGTCGTTCATGGTGGCCGTCACCTGCTGCAGCAGGGGGTTCCAGCGGACCGACGCGCCGAGAGACTCAAACACGCCCCGCAGTGGCACCAGGACCCGGTCCTGGACGATGATGGGCAGCGTGTCGAAGTGCTGTGGTTGATCGTTGATGAGCACGGCGATCGGCTTGTCGGCCGGGGTCGTGCCCATCATCTCAGCCGTCGCGGCCGTCACCGCGAGCAGCGCCAAAGTCAATCCGAACAGCAACGTCCAACGGTACATCTGAGTGACCTCCTACGGCGTCGTCTAGTGTATTGATACCGAGTCTCCAACGCGCCTCTGTTGACGCCCGTGACGCGGTGTCGAGGGGGAGAGACACGGCCGCGGCAGGGGCCGGGGGCCAGGGGTCCGAGAGGGGAGGCGGTCCGGGGCGAGGAATGGGAGATGGTGTCGCGGGATTCGTATCCGGCACAGAATAATGAGGTGGTGTATCGGTGAGGTGAAGTAGGATGAGTTCGGATACCGCGTACCTGGCCTACGACTATGCCCGGTTCTATGACTGGAACTGCCAGGGGTTCCTGGATGATCTTCCCTGCTACACCGCGACGGCGCGGCGACACGGAGCCCGGCTGTTGGAGTTGGCCTGTGGCACGGGACGGCTGACGATTCCGCTGGCGAAGGAAGGCTTCACGGTTACCGGCCTCGATCTCTCGCCTGAGATGCTGCGGATCGCGGCCAGGAAACTGGACCGCGAACCGCCGGCGGTCAGGGAGCGGGTTCGGCTGTTGCAGGGAGACATGAGTGCCTTCGAGTTGGAGGAGCGTTACGACCTGGCCTTCATCCCGGTCCGCTCGCTCTTCCACCTGCACACGCGGGAGCAGCAAGCCTCCTGTCTTGCCTGCCTTCGCCGTCACCTTGCTCCTAACGGCGCCGCGGTAGTAGACCTGACTCCGGCCGACCTAATGGCGAATCAGGCCGTGGGAGTGGTCTGGGAAGTCAAAACGGAGATGAACCCGGAGACCGGCAAGATGACTCGAGAACTCAATCAGAAGCTGTCGCTGGACAGGAGCCTGCAGCTCGTTACCGTGGAGCACACGTTCATCGAGACCGAGCCAGGTGGAGAGGAACGCAGCTACGTCTTCCAGGATTCGTACCGGTGGGTACGCGAGGAGGAGATGCGCGAAGTGCTGCGAGCGGCAGGTTTCACCGAGATCAGTGTGTTCGGAAGCTATGATTTTCAGCCGCTGACGGAGGAGTCGGAGCGGATGATCTTCCTGGCGCGGTAGGAGGGAGCTACGCCGCCACCTCCAGCGCCACCACCACCCCCTCGGGGACGGCCTGACCTTTCTCGCGCAAACACTCGAGGTGGAAAGGAATCCCTTCCTGGGCCAGGGCCAGGACCTCGGCTTCGGTGTCGCCATAGGCCACGCATCCGGGTAGGATCGGCACGGTTAGGGTCCACTTGCCCTCGGGCTCGCGCACGATCACGACGTTGAACCTTCTCATCACGGTTTGCCCTTGTCTGAATGGGAAGGGCACGACATGTCGTGCCCCTACGCTTGGAAATCGGGCACGACGTGTCGTGCCCCTACGCTTGGAATTGGGGGCGGCAGGCCGTGCCCTTATGCCTGGAAATCGGGC
>CAZUGW010000378.1:0-3649 GCA_964620055.1 uncultured bacterium | reverse complement strand
GATGCGACTGTCATTCCAATCCCCTCACAGGGTTTTGTTAGAATTTCTAAGGAGTTCGCTCCGTGAACTCTTTCCGGCGGACACGCCGGACGGAGCCGCCATCGCCGCGCTGATGGTGATTGGCTGGCTCGACCGGGAAGGTGACGAGGAGGCCGACGTGGCGCTCGCGCGGGAGTTGCGAAAGCGGCAGCAGGAGTGCAACGAGATCGGGCCGACGCGCTATGTCTGGCAGGTGGAGATTTCGGGGCCGACTGTGGTGGAGGTATCGGTAATGACGCGGGAGCAGGCCCGGCTCCCTGGCTTCTGTCTCATCAGAGCAGTAGCCCTGACTGGCGGGCGGGGATGACGGTGAGGAGGATAGCCGATATGGGCGCTACGACGAAGGCAAGAGAGACCGCGATAGTGACCAGCGGCAGAGGCAAGCGATCCCTACCGCGGGTGCGACTCAGGAGTTCCCTTGGAATGGCGCTGGAGGAGTATCGTCTAGCCAAAGGCCTGGGTCTCAATGAGCTGGCTAAGCTGGCTGGCGTACAGCCCGCACAGTTGAGCCGCCTGGAGGCTGGCCATCAAGTCAGCGCGCGAGCGAGCACGCTCCGCAAGCTGGCGGCCGCGCTGGACGTGGAGGTGGACCACCTCATGCGGCTCGCCGCGGCAAGTCGGCTCCTTCCTCGCACCGTAGCCGGAATGGATCGCACCCCTTGCACGGGGGAGGAGCAGGCCGATGTCTCCGTCGCCATCGAACGCGACCCGAGCATACCCCCGGACAGGAAGCAGTGGCTCCACGAATGCGTCGCGCTCGCGCGGCGGTCAGCGGCATGAGGATGCGGGCGGCGGCCCCTTACCCCGCCACCTCCCGCGCCAACTCCTTCATGTACGCCAAGTCCTCCCGCGTCTGCGTGAGGATCTCCTCCGTCGTCCACCCCTCGTACTCGCTGTGCAGCGAGTACACCCCGTCGTAGCTGTGCTGCTGGGCGAGTTCGAGGACGAGTTTCCAGTCCACGATCCCCTCGCGCAGCGGGACGATGTGGTGCTCCCACTTGAGCTTGCCCTTCTCTTCCTTGCGGAACCAGCCGGGGCTCTTCACCGCGATGAGGTCGAGGTAGTCCTTGGTCATGCTGAAGGCCATGGGCAGCCATTCGCCGTCAATGGCGAGGTGGCCGGGGTCCATGTAGACGCCGAGGTAGCGCGGGTCGAAGCCTTTCACGAGGTGCATCGCGCCCGCGCAGTTCGAGCCATAGTACTCGTCGCTATGCGTATGCACGTTGACGCACACGTCGTACTTCGCGCAGAGGCGCTCGAAGCCGCCGAGCGCGTGGCGAATTTCCTCCACCTTCTCCCAATACGACTCGCCGCGATAGACCCAGTAGCCCAGCTTGATATGGCGGCAGCCGATCCCCGCGGCCGCGGCGAGCAGCGGCTCCACCTCCGGCTTGGCGGGGTCGAGGAAGTCAAAGTTGGTGGTGATGAGCCCGACCATGAGGCCCATCTCCTCCCACCGCTTCGCCGCCGCGGGCAGCGCGGTCGCGACGTTCTCGGGGTTGGTCGGATAGCCCGGCCGCACCGCCAGATCTATCCCGTCGAACCCCAACTCCTTGATCGCCTCGCCCAGGCGGTCAACGTCGAGGTCCTTGAGCAGCTTGCTGAACATGACCCATTGCATGGACATCCTCCTCGCCAGACAGGTCGTCTGATTCGGCCGCAAGCACAGCAGCGCGGCGGCCGGATCTGCGGATTCGGGGGTGAGAAGACTCATGTTCGCCGACATCGGCCTTGAGTTCCTGCTTGAACTGGAGCCATTGCCGGTGCACCGAGCGCGTAGATCGGAAGAGCCTCGGGGCAAGGAACTCGTCGAGCACTTCCAGGAACCCCAATATGGCCAGCAACGCGAGTGTGGCTACCGAGATGATAACGTGTAGACGACCCATAACACCGATCCTCCGCAACTAGGATCGGCTCTCGTTCGGCAACTGCCTGAGTCCCAATGGGACCGGCAGCTTTCCCTGTTAGCCTCGCGGCTAACTCAGCGTTATCGTGAAAGCCTCTAGGATGGCGCACGCCCATCCTCTCGGCCATTGTTCCATAACGCTCCGAATGCGTACCAGTTGATTTTTCCTTACAAGCAATGCAAGAACGGGTCACGCCTTTGGCATTACGCCCCAGCTTTGGCCACTCGGCTGTAGTCATTTCTCTACAAGGACGTCGCGAGCACAGTCCGCGCTACCTCATCCTCGGCAACATCCCCCCATGCGCCCGGAACAGGTCATCCACCATCGCGTAGATCTGATCTATCGTCAGCTCGGCCGAAGCATGTGTGTCCATCATCGCCGCCTGGTAGATGCGATCCTTCCGCCCGCTGAAAAAGCCGTCAATGGTGAGTTCGTGGACGTTCACGGTGTTGCGAATCGGGGCGGCGAGTTGCGGCGGGAGGTCGCCCACGTGGCAGGGTTGAATGCCGTTCTTATCCACCAGGCACGGCACCTCGACGCAGCACTGCTGCTGGAGGTTCGTGATCAGCCCGTTATTGAGAACGTTGCCATAGACCACGGTCGGCTCGCCGGTCTGGTGGGCGTGGAGGATGTTGGCGCAGTACTCGTAGCTGCGATGCACGGTCAGCGGTTTCTTGCCTAGCATCTCCTTCTTCGACTGCTTCCAATACTTATCGGACTCGACGCACCGTCGGATATACTCGCGGATCGGGATATCGTACCGCTTGATCAACTCCGGGTGCGCGTTCTTGATGAACCAGGGGACATACTCGGAGAAGTGCTCGCTGGATTCGCTGACGAAGTAGCCCAGGCGCTTGAACACCTCGCCGCGGACGCGCTCCTCGTTCCACACCTCCGGCTTCTCGAAGGCCTTGCGGAGCCGGGGGTAGACGTCCTTGCCCTTATGCTCGAGCTTGAGGTACCAGTCCATGTGGTTGATCCCCGCCGCCCAATAGGTGAGTTCCTGCGGCGGAATCCCCATGAACCGCGCCAGCATATGCGCAGTGCCCTGGACGCTGTGGCAGAGGCCGACGGTCTGGATCTTGGTGGCCTTCAGCACCGCCCAGCACACCATCGCCATGGGGTTGGCGTAGTTGATGAAGATGGCTTTGGGGCAGACCTCCTCCATCTCCTTCCCGATGGCGACCATCACCGGCATGGTGCGCAAGGCGCGGAAGATGCCGCCGACGCTCAGCGCAAGGCTGCCTGAGTCGGTTGCGATCCAGTGTGCCGCGGAGATGGACCTGACCGCCGCCGCCGAGGGCGCCGCGCCGAGGCGTCCGTCGTTCAGCATCAACGCGTACAACGGCGGCCCCGTGCGCCTGTTCACATTCGCCCCCCCGATCGTGTTCGACCTGGCCGGCATGCGGGCGAGCGTTCGCGGCGAACTTCTTCTCTTGGGCGTCGTCACGACTTGGGGGACGACGTTCGTGCTCGTCAAGGACGCGCTCGAAGTGTGGCAACCGGTCCCGCTCGTCGCCGCGCGCTTCGTGCTCGGCGCGCTCCCTTTCCTGCCGTTCCTCGCGCGCCGTGGATCGCTCGACGCCCGCACGCTCCGCCGGACGCTCGAGCGGGCCGGATTCGGGCGTGTCGAGGTCGTCAACAGCCTGCCGACCTGGGGGGATCCGTATCGCACGCTCCCCCGGGGAGGCGATCGCGCGCTC
>CAZUGW010000377.1:0-3653 GCA_964620055.1 uncultured bacterium | reverse complement strand
GCCTACCAGCGGGACGTTGTAATCGTAACCGATCTCCAACCGCACCCGTGTCCCGCCGTCCACCGCCTCGAAGCTCCAGAAGCCATCGTAGCGGTCCCAGTCGCCCGAGAGCAGGCGGAAGCGGCAGCAGCGCGCGGTGTCGTCCCAGGTGTCCTCCTCCGTCCACTTGAGGGTGCGCTTGAACTCCGGCACCAGGCCGTGCCACTCGCTCACGAGGCGGTTGCCATCGCGCGCGGTGATGGTAACCTTCTGCACGTTTGGCAGGAACTCGGGAAAACGCTCGATATCCTTGGCAAGACAATACACTTTGTCGGGGTGCGCCCCGATCTGAATCTCAGCGGTGACGTCAGGCACATGCGTCTCCTTGTCTTGGTGGTTAGCCGGCGTTCCGTTTCGCGCTCCAGGATTCGATCTGCAAGCACTGCACCGCGACGGGCTTGAGTTGTTCCGCGGTGATCGGCGTGTAGTCGTCCCCGTAGCGCAAGTGCGGGAAGTACTTCTCCAGGGCCCCGCGCAGGGCCGCGGTCGCCTCCGCCTCGTCCTCCACCACGCGAACCCGGCCGAAGACGGTCACGCTCTCGTAGGCCACGTCGAAGCTGAAGGCGTCCGGCTTGCTGATCAGCCCCAGCATCTTGCTGGCATTGAAACATACCCGCGGGTTGGCTCTGAAATTCGCGAAGATCCGGCCCTTGCGACCCGTGTGGAAGTAGGGCGCATGCGCGGCCTCATCATAGACGAAGATCAGCGGGTTCATGAAGGGCTGGCCGTCGCACTCCGTCGCGACTACGCCATACGGCGCGTCGCGCAGGAAGGAGCGAATCCACGCGTCGTCCTCCACTGCGCGCTCGCGCCGGCGGACATAGTTGATGGGTTGCTGTTCGCCCACGGACTCTGCCTTTCCAATCTGAGGTTGACCGGGTTAGATGATAGCACAAGTCGGGCCGGTTCGCGACCCAGGGGGAGAGGGGAACCCCGAACGCGCGGGAAACAGAAGGCCGAACGGAGGCGCACGATGGGCATTGACTATTCCCGCCTGCCGCGCACCGAGGTTGTGGTTGACGTCGCCGCCGAGCAGGGCCCGCTGGAGCTGTGGAGGCAGACATTAGGGCATGGCGGCATCAACGCGCGGCCGCTCCCCCCGCGGGTGGTGGAGGGGGCGCGCAAGCTGCGGCCGCGGCTGATTCGCATCTTCCTGCAAGAGCACTTCGCCATCTACCCGGAGCGCGGGCGGTTCGACTGGAGCAAGCTCGATCCGTTCATGGAGGCGCTCGCCCAGACCGGCGCGAAGGTGGTGGCGGCGATCTGCCTCAAGCCGCCGGTGCTGTTCCCCACGGTGGACCAGAGCCTCTGGCGGCCCACGGACTGGGCGGAGTGGCAGCACGTCATCCGCGAACTGGTAAAGCGGTACTCCGTCGAGAAGCCGATCGTGACCTACTGGGAGGTAGGCAACGAGACCGACATCGGCGAGATGGGCGGCTGCCCGTATCTGATCCCGGACCCGAAGGAGTACGGGGAGTACTACGCGCAGACCATTCGGCCCGTGCTGGAGGTCTTCCCCGAGGCGAAGGTGGGCGGCCCGGCCTCGTGCTGGGTGACGAACGAGCCGCTGCCGGGTTTGATCGAGTACTGCAAGGCGACGGGCACGCAGTTGGATTTCATCTCCTGGCACTGCTACAACGACAGCCCGAGCCACCACGCGGCGGGGGTGAAGAAAGCACGTCAGTTGCTTGCTGATTTCCCCGGCGGGCGGCCGGAGATGCTGGTCACCGAGTGGAACAAGATGTTCGACCCCGTGTCCTGCGAGGACATGGCGTTCGCCCCACGGCGCGCGGCGAACGTGGCCGCGTGTCTCCTGGCCATGCTGGAGGCGGGGCTGGACTGGTCCTTCTACTATCATCTCTGGGACCAGACGTTCTATCGCCAGCCGTTCACGTCGTTCTTCTCCGAGCACGGGCTGGAGGCGATGGAGGAGCACTGGAACCGGATTCCGCATCGCTTCGGGCTGTTCGGCGTGAGCGGCGAGGCGCGGCCCCAGTACTTCGTCTACTGGATGCTCTCGCGGTTGGGCGAGACGCGGCTGGCCGCCACCTCCGGCGACGCGGCGTTGCGCGTCCTGGCGGCGAAGGGCGAGGGCAAGGTGTCGGCGTTCCTCGTCAACTTCGATCTCCAGCAGTCGCGGGACGTGATGCTGACACTGCGCCTACCGAATCTCTTGCCAGGCGTGAAGACGCTGCGGATCTACCGCAGTGACGACGCGCGGCGGTGGGACGAGGAGGCCCTGGAGATGCGGCCGCTGGAGGAGCGGGAGGTGGACACCTCAGAGGAGTATCGGTGCAGCTTCTACTGCCCGGCGGATAGTGTGGTGCTGGTAGAGTTGGAAAGCGGAGCTGAGAGGGGGCTAACTGGTCGCGGCGAAGGCGTAAGGTGATGACCCCCGTGCCAGGTGGGACACTATGAGGGCGCGCCGGTGGATCGGACCGGCTCTCGTCGCACTCGCGATCTGCGGGTGGGTCGGGCGCGGCGTGTTGCGCCCGGCGGCCGGCCATGCCGTCGCAACTCCCGTGCGTATGACCGGACCACGAAGGGGCGACCGGGTGCTGATCGTCGCCCCCCACTGCGACGACGAGGCCGTCGCCTGCGGCGGCTTGATCCAACAGGCAATCGCGACCGGAGCGCAGGTGCGGGTCGTTATCATCACCAATGGCGATGCCTTCCGGGTCGCGGCCGAACAACTTTTTCACACCACCAACGTCACTCCGGAGGAGTACATTCGCATGGGTCTGCAGCGCCAGGAGGAGAGCCGCGTCGCGCTGGCCGTGCTGGGAGTGAACGTGAAGCAGGTGGTCTTCCTGGGCTATCCCGATGGCGGCACGGCGTGGATGTGGCTGGACTGCTGGGAATCGCCCTACACCAGCACCCGCACCCGGACCGACCACAGCCCCTACGCGAATTCGTTCCTTCGCGATGCGCCGTACTGCGGCCGGTCGCTCGTGGACGATCTGAAATCTGTGGTTGCTCAGTTCCACCCCACTCTTGTGGCCCTGCCCCACCCCGGCGACAAGCACTCCGATCATTGGGCGGCGTCCTGCTACGGGACCGCCGCGCTCTACGAGTTGGGTCTGTGGGGTAAGGTGAGAACCCTGCTCTACCTCGTCCACGAAGTGGGTTATCCCTACTCCGAGCCGCTCCCGCCACCCCGCGAGCCCGAGGCGTGGGAAGCGCTCACGCTGAGTCCCTCCCAACAGGAGGCGAAGCACAAGGCGATCAGTTGCTATCGGACGCAGCTACCGGTATTGGGCCGGTTCATGATGCGATTCGCCGCGCCGGTGGAGTGGTACGCCGAGGCGCGGCCGCAGGAGCTTCGTCACCTCGCACCCGGCGACGCCGTGGACTGGAGATCGGTCCCGTCGGCACTGTCCGACCCGCCCGACCCCGAGAACGCGACGCCTCCCTCCGGCGACATCACCTCCGTGCGCGTCTGCCGGACCGCGCAGGACCTCCGCGTGCTCCTCGAGCTCCGCGCCCCGGCCTCGCCGGAGATCACCTACGGGCTGCACCTGCACGCGCTCGGCAAGGACCGCGTCTCCGAACCGATGAACTATACCATCAGCCCTGGCAAAGAGAGCAGGGGGATCACTGCGCGGGCGACCGGA
>CAZUGW010000376.1:0-3670 GCA_964620055.1 uncultured bacterium | reverse complement strand
TAGAGAGGGGCCGGGTGGCCGGCGGACTGACTTCGTATCGAGGAATCCGACTGTGCGAGTGAACCTTGTGAACCTTGTGAACCTTATTCCGGTAAAACCCCCAGTGTACACTCTCTATAGGGACTTTACCGGAAATAGGTTCACACCCTTCACTCCCTTCACTATTTCAGGGCCGGAAGGAGAAGGCAACCTGTGAACACACCGCGAATCATCACCTCAGTGATCGGACTCACTCCGGACGAATGGCGGCAGATCAACTTCGCCGCCACTGCCTTGGTGAAGAAGGGCGCGCCCTCCAAGGGCCTCCTGATCCTGCCCGACCGCCCGGAGCTTTACCTCCTGCGGTATGCCAAGCCCGGCGGCCTCACCTTGGAACTGGCACCGGACGAGGAAGCTGCTGTCATACTCGCAGGGGGTGACAGGTGAACGGGAAGCGCCTGAGCGTCGCGGAGATCAACGGGCTGTGCGCGCAGGTCGCGGCGCGAGGTGTGGCCCCGGGAAGCGCAGACAATGCGCCTGCCTGCCTTCCCTGTCTGCGGCAATCGGGCGAGTCCGGGCGATGTAAGACCCGCCTGCTACAGGCCCCTTTACATGGGGTAGGCGAAACCGCTCCTGGGGGCACTGCGGGCGCTCCTGGGGCAATCTGAGAGGTTGGCAGAATGACGACTGAGACGCCACAACCGGCGGGCGAAAGAAGCACAACCTACAAGGTATGCCAGAGTCTGACGGCTGAGGGGAGGCCCTGCTGCGCTCCTGCACGCGAGGGACGGGCCTTCTGCCTGTTCCATGACCCGGCCGCCGACTCGCGGGAGATCATCGCCCTGGCGCGCAAGCGTGGCGGACAGGCGGCTATGGCGAAGCTGGAACCCGTCAGTATCCTCGTGCTTCTCCTCGGCTGAGGCGGCCGCTACGACCCTCCAGAGGGCGGCTGAGGAGGTCCTGGCGGGGCGGCTGGACTCCCGCAGGAGCAATGCCCTGGGATACCTGGCGGCGCAGGTGCTGCGCGCAAGGAGCGATTGGGGGACAGAGGAGCGGCTCGCCAAGATAGAGCAGGCCCTCTCCGACCTGGGCGAGGAGGCGCAGGGCAATGCCGACCGCCAAGGATAAGCGGATCGCCCACCTGGAGAAGGCGGCGGGCAGGGTCACGCGTCGGCGGCCGGGGCAGTTCACCCTGGAGGGCCTGTTCTCCCTCCTCGTGGACGTGTGCGGGGCGGACACGCGGGAACTGGTGGAGGCGGTGCTGGACACGCGGCCACTGCCTGGCCGTGAGCGCCTGTGCGAGGCGGTGAGCAGGGCGCTGGTGGCCGTGCTGTCTGGCGACCGGACCGACTATCGGGAGGCCTGTGCGGAGATTCGCGCGGAGGTCGCGGCGGTGCGCGGCGCCCTGGAATCAACTGCGGAAATTCCGCAGCTGATGGAGCGTGGGACTGTCCATAGGGCGGTGTCACCTGTTCCAGGTGGAACAGGTCCCGAAGCCGTGGCGCGTGCAGCTGTCTCAGATGAGACAGTTCCCGTGTCAACTGTACCAAGTGGTACAGGTCCCGAAGCCCCTCTTGCCGCGGTCGGCGAGCAGCTTCTCGCGGAGGTGGAGAGTCTACCCGACGCGCCCATGACAGACGAGCAGGTGGAGGAAGTGAGACGGCGATTGCCGGGCGAAGGCCCGGTTCGCATACCAGGGGTTGACCCGCCCGACATGCGCGGGTGGCGGCCCCTGGGGGACGGTGACGCATGGTAATGCCACTCGCGGCGCGGGGCCGGGACTGCTGCGGCCACGGCAGACACTCCACCCCGACGCTGCGGGCCGGCGGCAACACCCGGAGAGGCCGGCATAGACCACCTCGCCGCGGGTCGTACAAGGAGGCCAGCCGGGCCTAAGCCCGGCGGCCAGAAAGGTAACAGGTCATGCGAACCTGTCCGAAGTGTGGGAAGCAGTACGGGGAGAATCGCCTGTTCTGTGATTGTGGCGGGAAGCTCACCAGGGCCACGACCTCCGACCAGACGGGGGAGTGGAGCGCGGTCGTCCAGGAGGTCGCGGCTGGCGTTCAGAAGATGAACACCCGCATGAACTCGCTGGACGCCCGCCTCGATCAGATGACCTTGGAGCGAAGGCGGATTCAGGTCTTCGACCCGGGCGACGCGGACAAGGACAACACCCGCGACCGAGGCGGCTTCGACTCCTTCGGCGAGTTCCTGCACTGTGTGCGGTACAGCCCGCTGGACTCTCGCCTCGCGCCCCTCCAGCAGCGGGCGCTCTCAAGTGACGGCGCTTCCGGTGGTTTCCTGATACCGGAGGCCTTCGACTACTCACTGACCGCCTACATCGCGACGGCCTCTGTCGTGCGCGGGCGGGCGCGGGTGTTCCCTGCGGACGGCGAACACCCGGACGGGAGTCTCGAGCTGCCGGCCCTGGACTACACCAATGGGCGGCGCGCGGGTGTCACCGTGGGATGGTTCGGGGAGGGTCCCTTCCCGACCTCGGACGGACCCGCCTGGCGCTCGATAAAGCTGGAACCCTCCCAGCTTGGGGCCATCTGCACTCTGAGCGACAAGCTCCTGCGAAATGCGCGGGTGGCACAGGAGACGCTCTCCGCGATTTTCGCCGATGCAATCGCGGCGGCCGAGGATGAGGCCTTCCTGCGGGGCAACGGTGTATCAAAGCCCCTCGGAATCTTCGGACACCCGGCGACGTTGGGGGTGCCGCGGACGGGCGCGGGCCACGTCGCCTATACCGACTTGGTGAGCATGATCGCCGCGACCAAACCGGGCGGCAGTTACGTCTGGGTCATCAGCAGGACGGCCCTGCCGGACCTGATGACCATGACGCTTCCGGGCGGCACAATACCGGCGTTCGTTCCGGCCGGCGACGTGGTGAGCGGCGGCCGACTCCTCGGCCTCCCCTACGTGGAATGGGAGGCGGCGCCGACCCTCGGCAACGCGGGCGACGTGCAGCTTTGCGACTTCCGGTCCTACCTCGTCAAGGACGGACTCGGCACGCGCATTGATTCCAGCAACAGCGCGGGCGACAACTTCGCCCAGGCTCAGACCAGTTTCCGGGTGATCCGGTCGGTTGACGGACAGCCCGGACTGTCTGCCCCCTGGGTGCTGGAGGACGGGACGGAGACGAGTCCCTTCGTTCAGCTCGCCGACGCGTAGACGGTCGGGAGCAGAGACCGGGGCCGTCCGTCCATCGGGCGGGCGGCCCCACTTCCTGAGAGGTATGAGGTGCTGACGGAACTCTGTGGAGACCGGGGGCGCTGGCTGCTGATTTGCTGGCAATACCAGCAGGCGAGGCAGGCGGTGCAGAACCTCGACGGTGACGTTGTGCTCGCGCTGGAGTGGGCGATTCTCCAGCTTACAGGCTGCTTGGCGAGCGACGAGGTGGCGGCGGCCCCGCGGTTCCCACATTGGCCTTTCCGACGAGCGCGCCTCCCGCGGTGGAGACGGGAACCGGACCCCGTGGCCGAGGTGAACCGGGAACTGGCGCGCGAGCGGCGTGCAAGGAAAGAGAGGAGGCTGCTGCTATGCGAATCGGGTCATATGACTTCGCCTTCATAGACCGCTTCGGCCCCGGCTGGTCGCCGGTGAGCTTGCGCCCGCGCCTGTCCCAGACAATGACCCTCGGCGGGGCGCGCGTGTCGGTCATGCCGGGCCACATCTCAGACGAACCGAT
>CAZUGW010000375.1:2505-3696 GCA_964620055.1 uncultured bacterium | reverse complement strand
CAGAGGGTACTTATCGCGACCCCCTGAACTGTCCAGTCAGAGGGGTTCACTCCAGTACCTTGATGTGGATTGCGGTGAGGTACGGCGCTTTGGCACTGTCTCCCCCTATGGGGCACAGGTGCGACTCTTGAGCGCGTTGCTGGAGGGAAAGCTGACGCAGTCAGCACGGCACGGAAACACTGCCACTGTTCATCGCTTCCAGGGAAACGAGCGCGATACGATGGTGGTGGAGATAACTGATTCGGTCGGGTGCCGGGCAAGCCAGTTCGTGAGAGCTACGGATATCGCAGAAGATGGAGCGCGGCTGCTCAATGTTGCCTTGAGCCGTCCGCGAGGGCACCTCATCTTGGTGGCGAACTTCGCCTACCTGTTGGAGAAGCTTCCGAGCAATGCCATCCTGCGCGGCATTCTCCGGCAGTTTCAGGAGCACGGCCAACCGCTGGACGCAGGTGGCGTCCTTTCACTGGGCGATGCAGACTGGGTGGACGGCCTGCGCCAACTGAACCCGCGGGGGTTCACAGTGTCGGAGGGGCTCACTGGGATATTCAGTGAGGGCACGTTCTTCCCCACCTTCATGGCCGACCTCGAAGCAGCACAGCGCTCTGCGGTTATCTTCTCCCCGTTCCTCACCGCGCGGGGCGCAGGCCGGCTGGCAGACCACCTGCGCGCGGCAATTGGGCGGGGTGTGGCGGTACGTCTAGTGACGAATCCTCCTGCGCCAGGTGGGCTGTTCGGAGACGACGGTCTAGTGGAGACAGTCGAAGAACTGCGGCAGTTGGGGGTAGCGGTGGACCTGCGCGCGAAGATGCACGAGAAGATCGCCTTCCTCGACGACTCGGTTGTGTGGGCGGGATCACTCAACATCATGTCCCACCGTGATACGAGTGAACTCATGCTGCGGCTTCCCAGCAAGGCGGCGTTCGAGCAGATCGCCGCCTTCGTCACCACCCCCGGCCTCGGCAGGGACGAGGTGCGTGCTCTGTTCGAGCAGGAAAACCCGACGCACTCATGCGGGTGCCCCATGGTCTGGAACACCGGGCCGTACGGCGTCTACTTCGAGTGTCCGCAGTGCGGGGAGAAGGTCGACGCGAGACGCCTCCGGCGCGGCGGCGAGGTCTCCCCCCGCAGGAGCAGGAAGGACCCGCCGCGTGTAGCGCCAGTGAAGCCGTGCCCGGAACCTGGGTGCCGTGG
>CAZUGW010000375.1:0-2495 GCA_964620055.1 uncultured bacterium | reverse complement strand
CCGCTTGACCCGGCGCACCGGACGCAGAGGGCCGTTCCTCGGATGCAGTGAGTACCCGCGCTGTCGGCACACTGAGGACGTGGGCTAACGCTAATTCACGGCCCGGTACGTGCGGAATGGCCGTCAGATGCCCGTCGCGTTCTCCCCGCAGGTATCCCCCTCCCCACCGTTGAAGCTCTCCTCCAGCGAACTCTTCTCAGCCGGAGCCGGACGTGCGCAACCTATTACTTTTGCTTATCGCCTTCCTCTCGGGGGCGGTGTTGATGGCCCTCGAGATCCTCGGGAGCCGCCTGCTGGCGCCCGACTTCGGCAATTCCATCTTCGTGTGGGGAAGCCTGATCGGGGTATTCCTGGCGGCCCTGAGCCTGGGGTACTACCTGGGCGGGCGGCTGGTGGACCGGTGGCCCCGGCCGGGGCTGCTCGGGATCTTGCTGCTGCTCGCGGGGGTGGCGGTGCTGGCGCTGCCGTACTATAAGGATGGCGTGAACGGCTGGATCATCCTGCACGACTGGGATGATCGCGCGGGGTCGCTGGTGGCGAGCGCGGTCTTCTTCTTTCTCCCAGGGGTGCTGATGGGCACGACCTCTCCGTTCGTGATCCGGCTCACCGCGCGGGCGGTGGATCAAGTGGGACAAACCGCGGGCGCGGTGTACGCGATCTCCACCCTCGGCAGCATCTTCGGCACGCTGGGGACGGCCTTCTATCTCCTCAGCTACCTGGGGGCGGAGGCGGTGATCAAGCTGTTGGGCGGCCTGCTGATCGTGACGGGCGTCCTCGCCGCGGCGGTGCGCCGGCCGACGACGGTGATCGCGGCGCTGCTCGCGCTGGGCCTCTTGCCGCAGCCCGCGCGCGCGGAGGAGAAGGTCCTGCTGGAGCGCGACAGCCCCTATCACCGCCTGTTCGTCACTGACACGGACGGCTACCGATTCCTGCGCGCGGATAACATCTGGCACACTCGCATGGACCGGAACGATCCGCAGGGCCGCGGGCTGCCGTACACGGATTACATTGATCTCGCCTTCCTCTACCAGCCCGAGATTCGCAGCATCCTGGTGATCGGACTGGGTGGCGGCACTATCCCGAAGCGCTTTCTCCGCGACTACCCCAACGTGACGATTGACGCGGTGGAGATAGACCCGGACGTGGTGAAGATCGCGGCGAAGTACTTCGACGTGCAGGCCGGGTCGCGGCTGAGGATCTACACCCAGGACGGGCGGAGGTTTCTGCGCAAGAGCAAGCAGAAGTACGACCTGATCGTACTCGACGCGTATTACGCCGACACCGTGCCGTTCTTCCTGACGACGAAGGAATTCTTCCAGATCGTGCGCGCGCACCTCGCCCCGGGCGGGGTGTTGGTGAACAATATCATTGGCGCGACCAGCGGGCCGGAGAGCAAGTTCTTCCGGTCGGTCTATCGCACCATGAAAGAGGTGATGCCCCAGCTCCATGCCTTCAAGGTGACGGAGGAGGCAGGGGCCTCGTACAACCTCGAGATCTTCGCCCCCAACACGCCGCAATACCTCAAGATCGAGACCATCCGCCAGCGCGCCGCGCAGAACAAGACCATCAAGGACAGCCGACTCACCAAGCGCGTCGCGAACTATATCGGCCCGTCCGTGCCGACCAAGGACGTGCCGTCGCTGACGGATGACTACGCGCCGGTGGACGCGTTGTTGCATCTGTGGTAGGGACTCCCATGATCATTGACTTCCACGCCCACCCCGGTTACGCACACGACCTCGCAGGACTGCGTGAGGAGATCAAGCCGCTGTTGCGCGAGGCGGCCTATCATGGTGTGCAGTGGATTTGTCTTAACGCCATCGCTGACTGGACGCCGTCGCCATCGCCGCGGGCGGTGCGCAGGGGCAACGACGCGGTGCTGGCGCTGATGTCTGCCTACCCTGACCGGGTGATCGGGTTCTGTTATGTCAACCCGCTCCATCCCGAGGCGGCGCTGAAGGAGTTAGATCGCTGCGTCGTCAACGGAGGCATGGCGGGGATCAAGCTCTGGATCGCGTGCAAGGCCAACCATCCGTCGGTTGATCCTATCGCCCAGCGCGCGGCGGAGTTGAACGTGCCCATCCTGCAGCACTCCTCCTACATCCCCGCGCAGAGCGTGCAGACCACGCCCGCGGACGTGGCGGACCTGGCGGCGCGACATCCGAAGATGAAGATGGTGATCGCCCACCTCATGGCCTGCTTGGAGCGCGGCCTGGCCGATATTCAGCCGCAGCCGAGTGTGTGCGGGGACTTCGCGGGCGGCGAGCCGGAGGCGACGTGGGTGGAGCGCGCGGTGAAGTGGCTGGGCGCGGAGCGGGTGGTGTTCGGCACCGACACGCCCATCCGCAGCTACGGCTCCTCGCTCGGGCGGGCCTATGAGGCAAAGCTGACCGCGCGGCAGCGGACGCTGCTCCTGAGCGGCAACGCGCGGCGGCTGCTGGGGCGGAGGTTCCCGGGATGATCTACGATGCCGCGGCCTATCTCGGCGACTGGCC
>CAZUGW010000374.1:0-3710 GCA_964620055.1 uncultured bacterium | reverse complement strand
GCGCTGGACCTGGGGGCGTGGACCGTGGTGGTGGGGAGCGCGATCACGAAGCCGGGGGAGATTGCTAGGAGGTTTGTGGAGGCGTTGCGGTGACCAACACCTCCCCCGTCTCCGCCTCCCACCTCCCTGGCTCGCGCTCCAGGAACTCCTCCGCCATTCGCCAGCCCAGATACACCCCCGAGCGCGACGGCCAGCGGCCCCTTTCCTCTTGCCCGTAGATAACGCGCCGCGCGACCTGTTCGTCCTCCTCCCCTAGCATCGGTCGGATCGCGGCCCAAAGGCGCTCCTCGTACTCGCGCATTATTGCGGCCTGGCCGGGACGCAGGAGGAGGTGGTCGTGCGCCGGGCGGTCGGGGAAGACGCGGGCGGAGAACGCGACCGCGAAGCCCTCCTCCACCATCCGCTCGCCCAGGGTGCGCGGGGGCGGGAGGTGACGCTTGCGATAGCAGTGAAGGTACTCGTGCGCGAGCAGCACCGGCATCAGCTTCTGGCTGCGGAAGCGCTCCAGGCCCACGCCAATCGCCCATTCGCCCGCGACCTGGAACGCGAACGCGTCGGGCGAGTAGAACCCGACGAGGAAGTACACCTCCGGCTCCGGGGAGAGGGGGAGGAGGGCTTGGCAGCGCGCCAGGGCCTCCCGCGCCAACTCCGCGAGATCGCCCTCGGAGACCACGCTCTGCAACATCCCGTAGTCCTGGGGGCGGGCCTGGCGCACCCGGTCCACCCACGTCTCCCGCGGCAATCCGATCACCTGTTCCCACCAGGCCTCCAGGACGGCGCGGTGGGGCGCGAGGTAATGCTCCTCATACGCTATCCACGGGTCAGGCGGACCCGTGGATAGCGCCTCGAGGAAGCAAAGGAAATCGTCGTAAAGCACATGCACGGCCATGGTTACGGCCGTGCGGCGGCCCGGGCTATCGCGTTCTTCAGGCGCTGCGCGATGTCCTCGGGGACGCGGGCGCTGAGGGCCATGCCGTCGGGTGTGGCCTCCTCAGAGAGCACCCGCCCGCGGGCGTGGACCTCGGAGAGCAGGTCACCGTCTTTCCACGGTACCACTAGCTCCACGGGCACCAGGGCCTGCTCCATCCGCTCGCCGACGACGCGGAGCAGTTCCGGCAGTCCCTCGCCGGTGGTCGCGGAGATGGCGACCGCGTACTGTTCGCGGTGGCGGCGCTCGGCGAGGCGCTCGCGGTCCGCGACGCGGTCCACCTTGTTGAAGGCCATCACCATCGGCTTCTCGGCGCAGCCCAGGCCGGCGAGCACGCGCTGGGCGGCCTCGATCTGGTGCTCCATCTGCGGATGGCTCGTATCCACCACGTGCACCAGCACGTCGGCCTCGATGGCCTCCTCCAGCGTGGCGTGGAAGGCCTTGATCAACTGGTGCGGCAGGTTGCGGATGAACCCGACGGTGTCCACGAACAGAATCTCGCGGCCCCCGTCCAGTTCCACCTGGCGGATGGTGGGGTCGAGGGTGGCGAAGAGCCGGTCCTCGACGAACACGTCCGCGCCGGAGAGCGCGTTGAGCAGCGTGGACTTGCCCGCGTTGGTGTAGCCGACCAGCGCGGCGATAGGCACGCCCGCCTCTCGGCGGTGCTTGCGCTCAGTGCCACGACGTCTGGAGACTTGCTCTACCTCCTTGCGAAGCTGGAGGATCCGCCGCCGCACGTGCCGGCGATCCACCTCGAGCTTGGTCTCGCCGGGGCCGCGGGTGCCGATGCCGCCGCCGAGCCGCGACAGTTCCGTGCCTCTCCCCGTGAGCCGGGGCAGGAGGTAGCTCAACTGGGCCAGCTCCACCTGGAGCTTGCCCTCTTTGCTTCGCGCGCGCTGCGCGAAGATGTCCAGGATCAGCGCGGTCCGGTCGAGGACGCCCAGGTGGGTGTCGTCCTCCAGGTGCCGCTGCTGGCTGGGCCTGAGATCCCCGTCTACCAGCAGCACGTCGGCGCGCAGTTCGCCCGCGAGGGGGCGGATCTCCTCGGCCTTGCCCTTCCCGACGAAACGCACGGGGTCGGGCCGGGCTCGCTTCTGAGTCAGGGAGCCGACCACCTCCACACCGGCGGTGTCGGCGAGGCGCTCCAACTCGTCCAGGGATTCCTCCCAGTCGGCGGTGCGCCCCTCTAACGCCAACAGCAGCGCGCGCTGCTTGGGTACTTCGAGTAGGTGTTCTTTGGTCACAGATACCTCCGAAGATCCGAGGAGTCGAAGGGTCGAGGAGTCGAACGGCCGTTTCGCCTCTTCGCCTCTCGCCTCTTCGCCTCATCGCAATTTGACTTTCTCCTTGATACGCGCGACGGCGTCAACGATCCGCTCCTCCGGCCGCCCGCCCTGCACGGTCAGCGAGAACCTGACATAGCCCTCGCCGTGCTTACCATAGGCGCTGCCTGGGGTGGCCAGGATGCCCGCGTCGCGTAGCAGCGTCTCAGCCAGGGAAGCCGAGGCGTAACCTGCTGGCACGGGGGCCCATACATAACATGTCGCTTTCGGCTTCGGGATCTGCCACCCGATCCCCGCCAGGCCGTCCACGAGCAGATCGCGCCGCTGTTGGTACACCGCGCGCATCCGCTCCACGCAGTCTTGCGACCCGTTCAGCGCGGCCGCGCCCGCGTACTGGATCGCCAGGAAGGCCCCGGAATCCAGGTTAGATTTCATCTTCTCCAGCGCATTAATCGCCTCCGGATTTCCGACGGCGAAACCCAGCCGCCAGCCCGTCATATTGTAGGTCTTCGAGAGCGAGTGCATCTCGATCGCGATCTCCTTCGCGCCCTCCACCTGGAGCAGGCTGCCGGGGCGGTAGCCGTCATAGGCCAGCTCCGAGTAGGCCATATCCAGGCAGACCAACAGGTTCTTGTCATGCGCGAACTCCACCACCTGCTCGAAAAACGCGCGCTCCGCCACCGCCGTGGTCGGCATATTCGGGTAGCACAGCCACAGCAGCCGCGCCCGAGTCACGATCTCCGCCGGAATCGCGTTGAGGTCAGGCAAGTAGCCCGCACTTGCCTCCAGCGGCACGTAGTGCACCTCCGCGCCGGCAAAATCCGAGGCGGTGCGATAGACCGGATAGCCGGGATCGGGGACGAGCGCGATGTCACCGGGGTTGAGGACCGTCCAGGCGAGGTGCGCGAGACCTTCCTTGGCGCCGATCAGCCGCAGCGCTTCCTTGTCCGGGTCCACCGCCACGCCGAAGCGCCGCTGATACCACCCCGCGACGGCCTGGCGGAACTCGGGCAGACCCTTGCCGGTCTCGTCGTACTGATGGGTGACCGGGTTCTTCACGCCCGCAATCGCCGCCTCGACGATGTGCTCTGGGGTGGGCAGGTCGGGGTCGCCGATCCCGAAATCAATCAGATCAACGCCCTGGGCCTTCGCCTCGGCCTTCAGTCTCGCCAGTTCGGCGAACGGATACGGCGGGGTCCTCAGCAGCCGGTCGGCAATCTGCATCTTGCTCCCTCTCTTTCGTAGGGGCACGGCATGCCGTGCCCACTCCCTTTTTGTGTCCGCACTTCGGAACAGTATGCCGTGCCCTCTCTGTGTCCGCAACCTGGGCACGGCCTGCCGTGCCCACTCCCTCTCTGTGTCAGCACTTCGGAACAGTATGCCGTGCCCTCTCTGTGTCCGCAACCTGGGCACGGCCTGCCGTGCCCACTCCCTCTCTGTGTCAGCACTTCGGAACAGTATGCCGTGCCCTCTCTGTGTCCGCAACCTGGGCACGGCCT
>CAZUGW010000373.1:1082-3735 GCA_964620055.1 uncultured bacterium | reverse complement strand
GGGCCACCAGACGAAGTTGAGGCGCAGCCAGGAGAGGGCCGCGACGATCAGCGCCCCGATTCCCATGGAGAGAAACTGGAGGCCGGTGGGGTGTACGGGGTTCTGCAGGCGGCTGGCGAGGCGGCCGAAAAAGCGCAGGGGGTGGGACTGCAACTCGACGATGTTTCCGACTTGCAAGGCGCCGGGATGGTAGAAGGTGAGCAGGAAGACGGGTACGCTCACCACCACGCAGACGACAAGCGCGGCGACGAGAATAGGCATGAGTTTGCGGCTCGAGACGCCGGAGAGTTCCGCGAGCCGGAAGCCGTTGAGCGCGGAGGGCATGAGGAATTCGCGGAGGTCGAAGGTGAGCGCGCAGTCAACGAAGGTGAGCACGGTGAGGTTGGCGGGGCCGAGTGCGGGGCTGCCGCCGAGCATGAGCAGGTAGTCCACGGGCATGAAGCTGAAGTGGACCATCAGCATTCCCGCCTCGGCGACGATGCGCGTGAGCACCAGACAGAGGCAGATGAAGACGACTAGAAAGCACACCATGTAGGGGAGGGTCATGCCCGCGGCCAAGAGCCAGGCCGCGGAGATGAGGAGGCCGAGGAGGAAACCGAAGACGACGAACCGGTAGCTGAGGGGCTCGCCGGAATCGTCAATCTGCGGCGCGCGGGTGAAGGCCTTGCGGAAGGCGTCGCGGATCGCGCCGCGGAGCAGCCAGAAGAGCACCGCGGACATGGCGAGCACGCCGCCCATCTGCTCGCGCTGGGTGATCTCGGCGATGGTCCCGCCCCAGGCGCTGCCGCCCTCATAGCCGATCAAACTCAGGACAACGCCTTGTAGTTTCATGAACAGCACGGAGGCCCAGAACCCGGCGGCCACCTCCAGTGAAAGGAGATAGCCGAACCCGATGGCCGAGAAGAAGATCCCGATATAGACCGGGTTGAGCGCGGACAACGGGCGGTCCGGGAGGTACTGGTCGAGCTCGAGGAAAGTGGGAATCTGCGGGATGGCCGGGAACTGGTGGTGCAGGCCGTTGACGATATGCACCGCGAACGCCGTCCCCGCGCCGATCCACACGAGGCGGTTACCGAAGAACGAGCCGCCGTCGTCACGCAGCACCTCCAGGGGGAACTGCACCAGGGGGAAGGCGAGGCGCTCGCGGTCGGCCCACTGCTTGCGCACCAGCGCGGCCAGGCAGATCATCATCAGCCAGAACGCGCCGAAGAGCGGGGCCCAGTGGGACATCATGCGGATCCACGGCGCCCAGGGCATGGAGGCTCCTTGCGGCAGCCCCTCCCAGAACCAGTTGGCGGCCTCCGGCTCGCTGACCGCCAGCCAGGGGGGAATGTGCCCCCAGAAGAGCTGGTTCCACTGATTGCCGGAGTTGGCGAAGTAGTAGGGGACGGTGCCGCACGGGATCATATAGCGCAGCAGGCCGGAGGAGGGGATTCCCGACGTGATCATGATGAGGATATAGATCACGGCGAGCTCGCGCCGGTCGAGCCAGGCCCGGCCGCGGAGGCGGGACACGAAGAGGTTGAGGAGGGAGAGCACGAGCAGCACGAACACCGCGCCCATCGGGAAGTGGTTGCCCGCGATGTACGTGTTACCGAGGACGTAATCGTTGTAGGGAGTGAGCGCGTTCAACGCCGCGGCGAGGGTGAAGCCGAGGAGGAGACTGCGCCAGGTGAGGCCGGAGGCGCGGCGGGTGGAGGGGGCCGCGTCAGACGCGATCTCGGTTCGTGAGGCCGGAGCGGTCATGCTAGGGCCTACAATCGCAGGCTAAAGCCTGCGTTACCGGGCTGGGCACGACATGTCGTGCCCCTACAGGACCGGCCGCATGGGGACGCCGCGGTCGGCGCAGTATTGCTTGATCTCAGCGATACCGTGCAGTCCGTAATGGGTGACGCTGGCGATGAGGGCGGCCTCGGCCCGACCCTCTACGAAGGCCTGGTAGATGTGCTCGGGCGTGCCCGCGCCGCCGGAGGCGATGACGGGAATGCGGACCGCGTCGGCGATGGTGCGCACCAGTTCCAGGTCGTAGCCCTCCCTGGTGCCGTCGGCGTCAATGCTGTTCAGCAGGATCTCGCCCGCGCCCAGGCTCTCGCCTCTCACCGCCCATTCCAGCGCGTCCACGCCGGTGGCGACGCGGCCGCCGTGAATGTAGCACTCCCAGCGCTTCTCGCCGGGGAGGCGCCTCACGTCCATGGAGAGCACGACGCACTGCGCGCCGAAGCGCTCCGCGGCTTCGGTCAGCACCTCTGGGCGCTTGATCGCGGCGCTGGTGACACCCACCTTGTCCGCGCCGGTCTTGAGTACGGCGCGGAAGTCGTCCACAGTACGGATGCCGCCGCCGACGGTGAATGGAATGAACACTTCCTCGGCGGTGCGGGAAGCCACTGCGATCATGGTATCGCGGCCCTCGTGGGAGGCAGTGATATCGAGGAAGGTGAGCTCGTCCGCGCCCTCGTCATTGTAGCGGCGCGCGAGCTCGACCGGATCGCCGGCGTCGCGGAGATCGGCGAACTTCGTGCCCTTGACGACGCGGCCGCGGTCAACGTCGAGGCAAGTGATAATGCGTTTGGCTAACATGCGGCCTCCAATGCGTCTTCCAGCTCCAGCTTTCCGGTGTACAGGGCCATCCCGATGATCGCGCCCGCGCGGCCGG
>CAZUGW010000373.1:0-1024 GCA_964620055.1 uncultured bacterium | reverse complement strand
CGATGTCGGTGTAGACGATCCAGTTGATCCCCCGACTAACTAGCTCTCTCGCCAGCGCGACGGCGCTGATTTCCGTCGTCTCCAGCCAGCCGCGCACGGCCACCATTCCGTCTCTCGCATCAATCCCCGCGACCAGATGCTGGCCGAGAAAAGCGGCGAGATTGCTTGCAGTTTCCAGGTTCAGGGCAGCGGTTCCGATGATCACGCGGTTCACGCCGAGGTCGAGCGCGCGCCGCGCGGCCGCCTCGGTGCGAATCCCGCCGCCGAGTTCGACCGGGAGGCTCACCGCGCGAACAATGGCCGCGACGGTGTCGAGTTGACGCGGCTCGCCGTCCTTCGCGCCCTCCAGGTCCACGACGTGGAGATACTTCGCGCCCCGCGATTCCCAATGGCGGGCCATCGCCGCGGGCTCGTTACCGAACACGGTCTCGCGGTCGTAGTCGCCCTGGATCAGGCGGACGCATTTGCCGCCGATTTCAAAGCGCGCCATACGATTAGCATTGCGGACGCATTTGCCGCCGCGGAGGTCAATTGCGGGGAGGATATCCATCATTAGCTATCTCAACGCAAAGGCGCAAAGGACGCAAAGGAGCGCAAAGAGATCATTCATCTTCCAGTTTGTAGGCAACCCTTTTCACTCCTCGGTGCAGGATGGGAACGTTGAAGTTGATGAGCAGGCCAAGGCGCAGGCCGGTGAGACGGAGGTAGGTGAGCAATTGCGCCTGGTGAATCGGAAGCAGTTGCTCTACCGCCTTCACCTCCACGATCACCTTGCCCTCGACCACGAGATCGAGGCGATAGACTGCTTCGAGCCTCTCTCCTTTGTAATCCAACGATAGTGGTTTCTGTCTTTCGCACTCAAACTCCCGCAGCCGGAGTTCGCGGTAGAGGCAGGCCTCATACGCCGACTCCAACAGCCCCGGCCCAAGGTGCTGGTGGACCTCTATGGCAGCCCCGATGATCGCCTTGCTAAGAAATTCTAACAAAACCCTGTGAGGGGATTGGAATGACAGTCGCATCGGAG
>CAZUGW010000372.1:0-3738 GCA_964620055.1 uncultured bacterium | reverse complement strand
GCGCAGGCCACGGCTTGATTCGCGCCTTTGCCGCCCGCGGCCGTCCGGAACGCCTCCCCCCTCACCGTCTCGCCTCGACGCGGCAGTTCCGCGCAGCGCACGATCAGGTCCATGTTGATGCTGCCCACGACCAGCACGCGCGGTCGCACCGTCTACCTCCTGGAATGCAAAGCGGGCAGGTCTCCGCCTGCCCGTCCTGTGCTGTCCCCGGTTCCTGCGCCCCTCTACCCCTCTCGCCCCCCCAGCGCGGGCGCCGCCCAGATCTGCGCGCGCCCCCACTCCGTCTGGGAAGGCAACTCTCCCGACTCCTGCAGCACGCGCACCAGGCACTCCGCCAGGGCCGGGTCGAAGCGTGACCCCGCCGCCTGCCTGATGCGCAGCACGGCCTGCTCCGGCGAGAGCGGCGCCTGGGCGTGCGACTGCGTCATCCCGAGATAGGCGTTGGCGAGCGCCAGAATCCGCGCCCCCAGTGGGATCTGAGTCCCGTGCACGCGCGCCGGATATCCCAGCCCGTCCCATCGCTCGTGATGCGCCCGCACGATCTCGGCGGCCGGTCGCAGAAAGCCGACGGCCGCGAGAATCTGCGCCCCGATCGTGGGGTGCATCCGCACTTGCTCCGGTTCGCCGGAGAACGCGTCCCGGCGGCGACTCAGCAGGCTCGCCGGCACTCCCACCTTGCCGATATCGTGCAGATACCCGGCGAATCGAATCTGCTCGATCTGATCGTGGGGCAGTTCCAGCGCCTGCGCCATCGCCGTCGCCAGGGTTGCCACCCGCTCCCCGTGGCCTGGTTGGGAGCCCTCCAACTTCGCCTCCATCAGCGCGCCCAGGGTCTGGAGGCTTTGCCGGTAAGTCTGTCTCACCAGTCCTTGCAGGCGGTAGGCGTAGTAGAGCAGCAGTGACGGGATAAGCGCGATGGCCAGGAAGAAGATGATGCCGCTGGCCTCCGGCGACCCATCTGCGGAGGCGAAGTGATCGCGCCCCAGGTAGAGATAGAGCAGCGCCAACAGTACTCCCATGCTCGCCAAGGCCCCGTCCAGCGCCAGCATGGGGCCCAGGGAGGAGGCCAACCGACGCCAGGCCCGCCCCCCTCGCTCCAGGGTCACGGCCACCGACACCCACGCGGTCTCCAGGAACCACAGACAGAGCACCGCCACCGCCACCGCGGCCAGCTCGGATAGGTCGGAGGCATGGAAGTCCCCGACCTTCCCCCCCACGTGCTGATACACCGCTCCCACGATCAACAGGGACAGCACACTGTGACCGGCGTTGAAACCAACTTTCGCCAACGACCGCCGCTTGATGACTCCGTCCGAGCAGACTCCGGCCAGAGCCGCCACCCAGGCGGTGACGCCCGGTCCCAGCACCAGCAGACCGGCGAAATAGGCCGAGAAGCTCGCGGCCGCGCCTCCCCCGCCCGCCAGCGGCACCACCATCAGGTCCAGCACCACCGCGAGGCCGAGGAAGCAGACGAGTTCCCACAATTGGAGGTTCGTCTCCGTCCAACTGTGGCTGGAAAGCGCGAGACCGACCGCCCCGGCCAGAGTCACGGCCGCGACATAGACCCCCAACGCCCGCTTACGCTGTCGCACGCGCACTAGCTCATCCCCCTACGCCCTGGGCCGCCGGCGACAGGGCCGGCCCCATGACCACGTCGTTCACCTCCAGGTCCAACTCCCCTCGCTCCCACAATTCCACCAGCGCCGCCACGACCTTGGCGTCGAATTGGGAGCCGGCACAACGCTGCATTTCCGCCACGGCATCCTCGGGGGCGCGCCTCCGCTGGTAGGCCCGCCGCGCCGTCATGGCCTCGAAGGCGTCCGCCACGCACAGGATCCGCGCCTCGAACGGGATCTCGCCTCCCTTCAGCCCGTCCGGGTACCCCGAGCCATCCAGCCGCTCGTGGTGGGCTCGCACGATCTTCGCCACCACCCCCGCGGTGTGCGGCAGGAACTCCATCTTCTCGGCCAACCGGCTCCCCTCCACCGGATGCTGCCGGATCACCTGCCACTCTCGCTCGCTCGGCTTCTCCGGCTTGCGGATGATCGGCTCCCAGTCCTGCCGGCACTTGCCGATGTCGTGCAACCGCCCCGCCCACTCCAGGGTGTCCATCTGCGGTTCGGAGAGGCCCACCGCGCGACCCAGTTGCAGGGCGTAGCGCGTCACCAACTCGGAGTGGTTGCGGGTGTAGGGATCGTAGGCCTCCAGCGCGTTAGAGAGCGCGTACACCGTCTCGCGGTGCACCTGGAGCATCTCCATCGCGCCCTGAAAGGCGTAGCGCGCGCCGATCAGGGGCACCAGGAACAGCGCTACCGCCCAGGTCCCGATCTGCGGGGTTCCATAGGCCATCGCCATCAGCAGCCCGAACGGGGCCAACGCGAGATAACGCGGCACCGCCCAACGGAAACTCACGGCCCACACGTCCAGGACCGAGCGGCGCTCCCACAGCGCCATCGCGGTGGCCAGCAGCAGGCTGGAGACGAGGAAATAGCCGATCCCACCGCCCATCAAGGCCGGGATGAGATGGCCGAACGGCACTTGCTGCGTCGTTACGGTCGTGGCCGTCTCCGGCGTGGCCGTGATCACATAGCGTCCCCCGAACTGCTGGTAGACCCACCCCGCCGCGGCGAAGGATAGCGCTAACTGGGCGTGATTGAACAACTGGCGCAGCCACGAACTTCGGCGCAGCAGCACCAGCGCGCTCAATACTCCGATCCAGCCGGCGACGGCGGGGCCGAAGATGAGGAGGCAGGCGTAGTCTACGGCGAATCCGACCGTGGTGGTGGCCCCCCCACGCGGCATGGGCACGGACTGCAGGCCCACGACGATGGCCAGCCCGACGAAGAAGAGCGTCGGCGCCACCAGGGGCAGCAGCCGCGTTTGCTCGAGCTGCTCCGCACTCAGCCGGGCCAGCACCGCGTACCCGGTCAGGCTGACCAGGAGCATGTACGGGATGAACGCGACTGACGCGCGCTGGTTGTCTTTCTGCGATTCTACCTGCACGATTCTCCTCGCGGCGACTCCACGACGTGCGGCAGCCGGCGCGTGCGAACGCCCGGCCCTTGTTTCTCTGCTTCCCTCGCCCTCCCGGATAGTGGGGTGCTCAGTCCTTCTCTTTTCGATCGTCTTGCGCGTGCAGCAGGGCCGCCTGCTGGCTGAGCCGCTTGTCGGCGTACATGGCCTGGTCCGCCACCGCGATCAGGGCGTCCGCGTGCTCCGCGTCGCCGGGGAAGGTCGCCACGCCGAAGCTGGCGCTGAGGTTGATAAACCGGCCCGGCAGCATTTCCACTTGCGTCTCGCGAACCGCCTCTTTGATGCGTCGGGTCGTTTCCACCGCGGTCTTGTTGGTGGTGTCCGGCAGGATGATGAAGAACTCGTCTCCGGCATAGCGCACCACGGTGTCGTAGTCTCGCACATGCCGGCGGAACACCTCGGCGGTGACGCGCAAGGCCCGATCCCCCTGCTGGTGCCCATAGCTGTCGTTGATCTTCTTCAGGCCGTTCAGGTCCACCGCCACCAGGGACACGCACTTCTGCTCGCGTCGCGCCCGGCTCAACTCCTGCTCCAGGCGCATGAAGAAGTGGCGCGCGTTCGCCAGCCCGGTGAGCTGATCGGTCATCGCTGACTGCCGCGTCGTCTCGTGCTGGCGCGCGTTATTGATGGCGATCGCCGCCTGCCGGGCCACCGCTACCACCAGCCGCGCGTCGTCCTCAGTGAACTGCCGGCTTCCCGGACGGT
>CAZUGW010000371.1:0-3749 GCA_964620055.1 uncultured bacterium | reverse complement strand
AGGTGAAGGGGCCGCGGCCCGAGGCCATCTGGGTGCAGAACGTCTCCGGCGTTGACGGCCGCGATGGCGAGAAGGTCGCGGAGGCCGTAGCCGAGGCCGACATTCTGGCGACCTCCGTGGGCGCGGGCGCGCTGCCGCACGTCTACCCCGTCATCGCCGCGGGGCTGGAGCGCCGCCACGCCGCGGGCAGGCCGCCGCTCGATATCCTCATCTGCGAGAACCTCCGCAACGCGGCCGCGGTGTTCGCGGAGGGGCTGAGGCAACACCTTCCGGCCGACTTCCCGCTCGAAAACTACGTCGGATTGGTCGAGACCAGCATCGGCAAGATGGTCCCCATCATGCCGGAGGCGATTCGCGCGCAGGACCCGCTGCTGGTCTATGCCGAGGCCTACAATGCGCTGCCCGTGGATGCGCGGACCTTCAAGAACCCCATCCCCGGTGTGCCGGGTCTCGATCCGAAACAGAACATGACCGCCTATGTGGATCGCAAGTCCTTCGTCCACAACCTCGGCCACGCCGCCTGCGCCTATCTGGGCTATCTTTACGATCCTGAGATGGTGTACATCTGGCAGGTGGTCGCGAGCGCGCAACTGCGCCGGGCCGCGAGGCAGGCGATGTGGGAGTCGGCCCGCGCGCTGATCCTCCGCTATCCCGACGAGTTCACCGAGCAGAACCAGGAGGAGCATCTCGAGGACCTGCTCGACCGGTTCGCGAACGAGGCCTTAGGCGACACCGTCTTCCGCGTCGGACGCGACCTCCCGCGCAAGCTGTCCCGCGAGGACCGCGTCGTGGGGGCGCTGCTGTTGGACGTGAGCGAAGGGGTGGAGGCGCCAGCAACCACGCTCACCCTGGCCGCGGGGTTCCTCTTCCGCGCGACGGACGAGCACGACGAGCCGTTCCCGGCCGACGCGCAGTTCGCGCGCGAACTCGCGGAAAAGGGCGTGGACTGGGCCTTGACGCACGTGTGCAGTTTGGACGTGACCTTACCGTTGGAGGCGCGCATCGGAGAGGACGCCGCGCAATACTATCACTCCTTGGAATCGCGCGTGCCGGAGTGGTTGACAGTGTTCCTGGGCGGTGGGTGCTAGGCAAGTCCGCCGCGGTTCGGACCGGCCACCTGGACCTCAGTCCAGATACCCCAGGTCCTGCAAGTGCTGCTCCACCTGCTTTGCCTCCTCCGCCGAGTAGGGGGGCCGGTTCGCCACCTCCTCCCGAGTCGAGGATCCGGAGGTGTACTGCACGGGATGCGCGGCCAGATAGCCGGGCGGGAAAAGCTCCTCCCGCACGCCTCCCCCCATGTCCTCCGGCACCGGTTCACCCATCAGATGCAGGATCGTCGGGGCGAGGTCTATGATGTTCGCCCCCTCCACCGTCCCGCGCGCCAGTCCCGGGCCGTGCGCCATCAGGATGCCATCCGGCGCGTGCGCGCCGCTCTGCTCGATAGAGATGAGCCGCCCGATGTCCCCCAGGTGTAGGTCGGAACCTACCAAGGCCTCTGGACATTGCCGTCCGATCCGCTCGTTCGCCTCCGCGCGCGCCATGTAGCCGTCTCGCCACATCACGATCAGGTCCGGCAGGCGGTCCTTCGCAGGGCCGGGATGAAGCTCGGCGACGCGGTAGACGCGGTCCACCACTCTCTCCCCCGTTCGCGTGTCCACGAACTGCTCCAGGTCGGCCGCCAGCGACCGGCACAAGGCCTCCGCCTCCGCCCCCGGTTCCACGATCCCCTGCGGGAATCTGTCTTTCCGGTGCAGGTAGATGTAACCGTGTTGGTTGTTCAAGGAGAAGGCGCGGGTCTGACTCCAGTCCACCCGGCTGAGCATGAGGAAGGACTGCACGTGCTGCCGCACCGACGGGAGGGTCGCCTTCAGCCAATCTTTCAGCCACCGCGGCGCCCGCCGCCCCGCTCCCTGCCACGTCCGCTGCGCCAGCGAATAGGTCGCCTCTGAGCCGCGCGCGCTCGTCAGATAGCCGTACCTCTCCAACCAGCAGTTCAGGTGAATCAGGCGGTGACAGGGCGCGAAGCCATGGTCGGACATCACGATCACCGTCTTCGGGTCAGGCACGCAGTTCAGCATCGTCTCCACCGCCGCGTCCGTGCGCGCGTACACGCGCTTCAGCGCGTTCGCCAACACCGGGGGAGACTTCGGATCATAGTGCGGATGGCGCGGGTCGGAGAACTTCCAGAAGCAATGCTGCGCGCGATCTGTAGCCCCGATCACCACCACGGACAGATCGGCCGGGTAACGCGACAGCAGGTAACAGACGGACTTCGCTTGGTTGTCTATCATCCGCAGCAACCGCGCCAGGTAAGCCTCGGGCGTCGCCCGCCCCAGCAGATCGCCGTGGATATCGTATGCGCCGACCTCCCGGCGCAACTCCTCCGCCAGGTGCGCCGGGTAAGTGAACTGCGCGCCCACCCCGGGGGTTTCCAGCCCGGAGATCAGATAGCCGTTCACCGGTTCCGGGGGATAGGTCATCGGCACACCCACCACACCCACCCGTCGCCCCGCGTCGCTCAACCGCCTCCACAGCGTCTGCTCTTGCACGTTGGCGCCGGTGTTGAAACACAATTCATAGCTGCCCGGGCGGATCGTGAAAAAATTCATCACCCCATGCTGACCGGGGTGCTTGCCGGTCATGAACGTGCTCCACGCCTCCGGGCTGAGCGGAGGGACCACCGAAGTCAGCACTCCCGACACACCCTCGCGGTATAGGCGCGAGAGGCAGGGAAGCTCACCGCTTTCCAGCCAGGGCCGCAACAGCGCAAAGGTCGCGCCGTCCAGGCCGATTACCACCACTCGCTCCGGTCTTCCGTCGCGCACCATGCCCCAATCCCCTCGTGAGAGCGTCCCCAGTCCACCTCCCCCGCCTTCGGTCAATACTAGCGCGTTCCCGCACGAACAGCCCGCGCGCGCGCGGCGGGTTTGTAGGCCTGGGTCGGGTTTGGCGCGATTCGCAGACGTAGGGGCGCGGAGGTTACAGCGTGACGATCCTCGCCTGCAACAGACGTTTCGCCTGCCGCAGGGCGTAGTCGTGGTCCTCCGAGGTTGCGGCGGCTACCGCGTTCTCGGCGATGGCGACCTCGTAGTTGAACTGAAAGGCGTCCACCGCCGTGTGATAGACGCAGATATCGGTGAGCACGCCGGCCAGCACCACGCGCCGGATCTCGTGCTCCCGCAGCACCATGTCCAGTTCCGTGCCAAAGAAGCTGGAGAAGCGGCGCTTCGGCAAGACGACGTCCTCGGGCTGCGGCGCCAACTCCTCTACGATGTCCCGCCCCCAACTCCCCGGCAGCCCGTGGGGCGGCCAGGCCGCGAACTCGTGGTCATCCGGCCGGTGGGAGTCCACCATGTAGATCACGGTCGCCCCCGCCGCGTGCGCGGCCTGCAGGCCGCGCTGCACCGCCGGTATCAGCCCCGCCGCCCCCTCCACTAGCAACGCCCCACCAGGCCGTACGAAGTCGTTGATCATGTCCGCGACGATGAACGCGGTCTGCGCATCGAAGAGATCGGTCTCCATAGCAAGCCCCCCTTCTCTACAGAGATTCTACCCGCGGCCGCCGGACGCCCAGAATGGCGACACGCACATATCCCCCCATCCCGATCACCTTGTTCCTCCTTGGCAAATCAGGTAGAATACGGCACGCCGCGACACGGGGTGACTGCCATGAGACGATGGGGCTTGGTGATAGTGCTGGTCTTGGGGGGTGGGTTACTGCGCGCCGGCGCCGCCTGCGCGGAGGAGGA
>CAZUGW010000370.1:3474-3759 GCA_964620055.1 uncultured bacterium | reverse complement strand
AATGAGTCTGCCACTGGCCGGGCTTGGGGCCGCTACCCTTGGGAAGGATGCGGTAGCGGTCCGCCCACTCGCTCACCTTGAGCGTCGGGGGTGGAGCCAGCTCCTGAAAGATCGACCGGCGCAGGTCCCGGAAGGCTTGAGTTGTCTCGTCGTGCGTTAGGGTCGCCGTTGTGGCCATGGACTTCTGAAACCGAACTTAGCGCATTCCGAATCTCGATGTCAAGCCGCTTGCGGATAAATTCCTGCGGCTGGAATTCCAGCTCGGGAGCGATGTGGCCGGGAACG
>CAZUGW010000370.1:970-3464 GCA_964620055.1 uncultured bacterium | reverse complement strand
TCAACAAACGCTCGCGGACGGTGCGAAAGGCTTCGCTGACTTCCTTGCGATATTTTTCCGTGGGGATGAGTTTGCCGCGCTCTTCCTCGAGACGCAATTCGTCGCGTTCGCGCTGCACACGCAGGCGCCGCTCGCGTTCTTGGGTGAGGCCGGGAGTTTCGGCCGGGAGTTCCTGAATCTTCTCGATCTTGAGGCGAGCAACCGCCAGAACGCATTTCACCAGATCGTATCGGCCATGCGATTCGCGGGGAATGATGCCGCGCTCCGCCATATCGCGCACCCAACGGGAGCTGACGTTGAGGGCCTTAGCGATTTTTTCAGCGCTGACGTGGGGCATGGTCTTTTAGCTCGGGCGGCTTGAGTTTGAAGTCAGGCATTTTCGGCTGTTGACATTCCGCCAGGGAGTGCATAGACTTTCCGATTGTAAGGCGGGGACGCCACCAGCGCGAAACTGGCGACGCCCCCTAACCGCACAGTGGAGGACAAATCCACCATGAGGCTAACTTGTAAGTTACCGCAAGCACGTTTCACCCTGCAAGACCTGTTAGATTCTCCGCCACACATCCGACAGCAAGACCTGATCGAGTATCTGGGCGCAGTTGAAGCCCTGGCGCTCGCTCGGGAAGAGGTCCAGACTCTCGGGGGTCTCGTCATTGAAATGCTCATGCTCGATTTCCCTGTTGAGCCTGGCCGATTTGAGGGTCGGATGGAGGCCGGGAAACTTCACGTCCACCCGCGAGAGGAGTAGATCGCTCTTCCTCCCGCCCAACCGGCTGCTGTCACCGCGCTCTTTCGGGCGCGGTGACAGCGGCTATTAAAGGCACCTTGCCAGGGCGCGCCAGGCCGCACCGTGCCTTGCCTAGCTGCGCCAGGCCCGGCCTTGCCAGAAAATCTTTCAATTCGCCCCCGCCTCGACGCCCAGCGCCTTGCCTGCCTGACTCAAATGCTTTTCGACTTTGGCGAGGTTGCGCAACACGCGCGGCTCGGTCTCCGCGCTTTTCGCGAGCGCCTGGATTTCCGTCACGCTGTGCTGCGCGCCTCGGAGCTCACCGCGCAAGCGATCCAGCGCATCCGACAAAAGATCGCGGTCCTGCACCACGAGCGCCACAGGCATGTATTCGGTCTGTTCCGCTCCCGCCTGCCGCACGAGAATCCAGGTCCGGCATTCCGGCTCGACAGAAGTCCCGATCTTCACCACGGCCCGAATTAGCTGTTGCCCTTGCCCCGTTCGGTAATGCTCAGCAGCGACCGCATCATCCCACTCGAAAGCGGAGTGGAGCGGGGAATTGACAGGCCGCGATTCTTCGACAACCGCATTGGCATTGAGCTTTCCTCGTATTTCTCGAATCCGTTCAAGTTCCCGCTGAGCCTCGTCTGCCGAAACGCCCTTTGGCCTGGGAAACCCCTCGGCCCATTTGTAGGTCACAATTTGTTCGTTCATTTACTCCTCCCAAAATAGAAAATTAACCTTGCCGGGCCAAACCGTGCCGGGCTCGGCCGCGCCGTACTCCGCCCCGCGGTGCCACGCCGGGCCACGCCAGAAATTCACTTTTAGATCGGCGAAGAGATGCGCTTATCCGCGATCTCTCCCGCGATCTCGAACAGGCCCCAGCCGAGGCCGGTGCTGTTCTCCGAGTCATACCTTCCGGCGCCGAGGCCGACTTGAAGCCCCATGCGCATCAGAAGGTTCACGATATCTTGGGCCGCGAACATGTCGGCATCATAACGAATTCTCAGCCGGGCGTGCCAGCCGACAAAGCGGCCGCGAGCCCGAATGTCGGCAACTCCGGTTTCGTTTTTCACCAAGCTGTCGAACCGCTCCGGTTCTGCGCCCTGAATGCGAACGAGCGGCATACCGTCGTCGGCATCGAAGCCGTCCGCCTGAATGAAAAAACCCAACTTCGCCCGCGTCATCGTGAAACCCACCGTCCGGCACGCCGAGATCATTCCTGCGCGGAGGCCCCCTGCGTGGATGCCAAACCAGCCCTCCGGGGAACGGCGCAACGATTCGCGGAAATTTAAATCGAAGTCTCGCGGCTCGCGCTTCGCTCCTCGCTTTTTCGCCATTGGATTTTCCATGTTGGACTTCATTTTCTCACGGGCGGTAGTCCCGAATTTATTTTGAACATAGGGGACACCGGGCATGCCCTTAATCTGTAAAACGAGCTCTCTGAAATTCGGGGCCTTGATTTGCAACTCTAGTTTTTCTTCCTCTTTTTTTCTGGCGCTCATTCGTGTGCTCCTTTGGTTGAAATTTGAATGACTTACTTGCGATAGGCTCGGCGAAATTCCTCTGGCCATACCCTTTCCGCCGTGCGCTTTGCGATCTCCGTGAACTTCAGCCGGTCGTCGAGTTTGGGCCGCTTCACGAAAAGATATATCGCTTCGATCTTGTCGCCGACACGCCGGAAGACGCCCTTGCTCGGAATCGTGAACGTGCTCTGCCCTCCGATCAGTTGCACCCCGCGCGAAGCTGTGCGGGGGTGAAAGCTGA
>CAZUGW010000370.1:0-960 GCA_964620055.1 uncultured bacterium | reverse complement strand
CGAAAGGCTTTTTGTACCTGTTGAGGAAAACTGGGTCGGGCGCCAGAGCCCGTAATCGGAACGAGAACCCCGGAGGGGAATGCTTCGCCAAGCCAGCGGAGGGTGTGCATCCACTTGGGTGGTTTCCGCACCCCGCCTTGCTCGAATTCGGGAAGGAGCACGCCTGCCTTTTTCGCATCGACCCCAATCTCGGCCCAGGGGCGATTCTGGCGCGCCGAGGCGAATTTGAAAATCTTGATGAGGCGGTACATGAACGTGGGTTTGCGCACGGTGAATTTGCGGTCCAGATTGGCGCTCTCTTCGAGCTGAACCACCTTTGTCGTCTCGTTGAGCGCCTGCGCGGTGTTGTAGGCCAGGCGCTTCGTCTCGCGCTCGGTCTTGACCTTGAGCGCCGAAGTGTCGAATTTCATGTCGAGTCTCATCGCGCCTCCGGGGGCGGCGCTTTGCCATCAAGCGGCTCACCAGAATCTACCCAGATTGCCGCGCCCAACATGGCGTCCGCGACAAAACTTTCCTCCCTGATGCCCGGAGTAATGGCCGACATCCTTTTGATGGCGAGAGCTAGAGCCAAAATCATCAGGACTTTTCCGCGATAATTATCTGGGCATGCTTCCACCAGGTTGTTGAGCACGGCATCGGCCTCGGCCTCAATCTCCCTCAGCCTTATTTTATGCTTCGCAATTAGTCCGCTGTGATCATTCGGAGATTCAGTCATCGGGCCTCCTTGTTGGCTTAGCTAGCGGTCTCGCGATGAGTCCGTAACAATCCCCCAGCCGCCAGCAGGATTCAATCGCAATGCGGCCCACGCGAGGCGTCAGGAAAACCCGCACCGCGAAATGCGCGAGCTCGCGGCTGGCGGGCGCGCCCCACACCGCCGGAATGCCCATGGCCGTCTGCGTCCAGGCTGAGGGCGGCCCGGCAATCGAGAAAAAGATGGCGCAGCGTTGCCGCAGGCGCGAT
>CAZUGW010000369.1:0-3759 GCA_964620055.1 uncultured bacterium | reverse complement strand
GGCCAGGCGCAGCGGATCGTGCAGCGGCAGGAGGTTTCCGTAGATGAGGAGCCGGAGTCGCTGGGTGCGCTGCGCCGCCGCCGCCGCCATCAGGTTGGGCGAGTTCATCAGGCCATAGGGCGAGGTGTGGTGCTCGTTGAACCCCACGCCGTCATAGCCCAGGCGGTCGAGGGCTTCCCACGCCGTCAGGTGCTCGGCGTAGGTGCGCACCGCGACGTCGGGCGCGAAGTGCCGCCGGGGCAGGGGCCACGGCAGCTCGCGCCCGACCTTGAGGTGGTCGAGATGCTCCGCATAGGGCAAGAGATCGAAGACGAAGACCTTCATGCGGCGGGCCCGCGCGCGACGCTCTCGGTCATGGCGATCTCCTCACCTCTCCCTGTCCCGCAGGGTTACATTATCCCGGAGCGGCCGTGCAGTGTGTGAGGAAGGAGTGACAAGGGAGGCGAGAAGCCGCGGGAGCGTGGCCTGCACCGCGCCCCAGACACGGTGAAGGGCGGCCCGACGGCCGCCCTTCGCCTTGAGAGGAGGCTCACCACGAGGCGGAGATAGGTGCGCGTCAGGTTCCCGCGGCCTTGCCGTGGGCGTGTCCCCCGGTGGAAGGCGACTCCTTCTGTCCGCCGCAATGCCCACAGCCGCCGCCGCTCTCATGCCCGCCGCAACTCTCGGCATTCTTGGGCTTGGGCGCGGTCCCGCTGAGATAGCCCTCGGCGTTGGCGACGAACTTTGGCTTGCAGCCCGCACAGCAGAAGTAGTACACCTTGCCGTCATACACCGTCCAATCCGTCTTGGCGGTCGGATGCACCGCCTCCCCGCTCACCGGGCAGGTGGCCGTCTTCGGCAGCGGCGGCCTGCCTGCACTCAGAATGGAATCCACCTTCCCCGCGGGGAGAAGACCACTGCTGGCGACGGAGGGGTGAGACTTGAGATAGGCCTTCGCCTCCCCATCGTCGGAAAACACCAAGTGGTCCTGCAGGCAGTCGCCGCTCTTCTCCGGCCGCGCCAGCACCTCAGCCGAGGCCGGCGTGACCGACCACGTTCCACCCGTGCGCGTCCACTGCACCGGCGCGCCCCCTGAGATGCTCTTGGCGCGGAGCGTCACATCCGACTTGAAGCGGTCCCGCGCCGCGACGAGCGCACAGTGGATACAGCGATAGTGATGGTCCTGCTTCTCGTCGGCGCTTCGCAGCGTAACCTCGCTGCTCGCCACCAGCGGCTTGCTGCACACCTCGCACACCGCCCCTTTGGCCTGCGCCGCCTGAGTCCCGTGGTTGCCGTGATGCGTCTGCGCCACCGCCACCGACCACACCAGCAGTATCGCCACCACGGGCAATGCTACCGCGACAACTCTACCCACACCCTTCATCCCATCCTCCTCGCTCCGGGCGCCTGACGGCAGCGCCGATGGGGACAGGGTAGTGGGGGCGTGTGAAGATAATGGGGCGGTAGTGGGGAGAATCCTAGATAATCTATGGGAAATGTTCCGGGAGGGGTGTTATCACCTCCCCGGCGTGCCCACCAACAACCTCACCGCGGAGGAGAACAGCGAAGCGGTGATGGTCCCGAGGAAGAGGCCGAAGAAGGCCGGGCGGAGACGGTGGTAGAGCCGGAGCCCGCCGGTCCGGTAGATGACGTTCACGATCACCCAGCCGACCAGCGCATTGGCCCAGATCAGCGCGTTGATCCCCCAGCCGCCTTGCAGCAGGAATCCGACCGGACTGAGCCGCCACCAGGCGACGTTCATCTGCAAGAGCGACAGCGCGCTCACCCCGAGCACGCCGGAGAGCATGGCGATGATGCCCATCGGGTCGGGACCATGCTGCGTCTGGAGCTGGTCCACCATATCGCCGAATTCCCAGCGCGGCACCCCGTCGTGCACCCAAGGATCGAGCGAGCCCAGGCCGCGGTGATAGCCCGAGTTGATGCTCCCATAGGGAGCGAGGAGGGCCATCAGCAAGACGGCGGCGGTTAGCGCCAGCACTACGCTGGTCCCGCGCAGGCGGCTGGAGTGAAAGACCTTCATGTCGTTCGCCGCGTAGTGCATGAAGGCGACCTTGAACTCGGTCATGAACATGGCGTCCATCTGATTGAGCACGATGAACGTCCCCGGCCGCGCGCCGATGGTCCCGAATCCGTGATCGAGGAGGTAGCGAATCTGCGGGCCGCACTCCACGTGATTGGTCCCGGCCGCGGCGATGACGCGGGTGAGCGAGATGGCGGTGGTGTAGTGGAGGAACATGAGTAGCAGCAGGCGCGACACCTGCGCACCCGCCGCGCGGGCGATCAGACTCAACCCCACCAGACTGAGCAGGAGCGTCACCACCGCGTAGCGCGGCTTGAGTAGATCCAGCGGGTCGTCTTTGCGCCAGGCCGGGTTCCACCACGCGCTCACCGCCGCGGCGATGCTGCGCCGGGATTGGAAGAGCGCAAAGAGGCCGAATCCCACCAGCGCACCGCCGGTCTGGAAATCGAAAAACGTGCCGGGATCGAAGGCGTAGCGCCCGCCGCCCTCGCCGGTGAAGCCCAGCGCGGCCAGCGCCACCCTCTCGACGTAGTACCAGACGTGAAAGAACCACAGGCTCAGCGACACCTCCACCGGCAGCAGGCACATAATCCCGATGGCGCTCCAATGGAGATTGAAGGTGACGCGATTGAGCACGCCGAGGGGCATGACGTTGCGGTCGAAGGAGCGGCCGATGGGCCACTGCATCGCGCTGTAGGGGACGGCCGGGTAGAAGCTGTTGAGCAAGCCGAGCACCCCGTAGGCGAACGCAATCGAGAACCCTAGCCAGAACACGCGTCGGCGGAGGATCTGGCTGCCTGGCACGCCGCGCTGTCCTACCACTTCCAGCGGAATCTGCGCCAGCGGAAAGGCCAGGCGCTGGGATTCGATCCAATCGCGGCGCACCAGGGACATGAGAGAGAAAGAGCCGACATAGATGCAGCACGCGATCGCGCTCCACGCCAAGGCCGGCGCGCGCCACGCGGCCCAGGGGATCGTATCCCCCGGGCGCATCCCCTCCCACAGCACGCGAATGCTCTGCGGATCGTTCACCTGGAGCCAGGTTGGGAAGTGGGGCTGGATCAACAAGTCCCAGCGGTTCTCCGGCGTGGCAAAGTACTGACTCGCCGTCACCATCACTGTAAAGAAGGAGCCGAACCCGGCCGTGGAGATCGCCGCCGTGCACGCCACCATGGCGTAGACCGTCAGCACTTCCTGGCGTGACAGCGCCCAGCGCCGGCGCAGCCACAGCAGCAGGCCATTCACCGGGCCGAGCACGACGAGCAGCGTGAGGATAGAGGCCCCCGTGACCGGCCCTAGCCCGAGGTCGGGGCCGTTCTTCACTTCGGAGAGATATGGGATCAGAAAGGCCAGGGCGGCGACGAAGGCGAGGCCGAACAACACGGCGCGCCAGGTCACACCCCGAGGACGGTCCTCTGCTCCGAGCCCAGGCGGGGTCTCGCGTTCAGTCACGGAATAAGGCGCGGCTTCCTTCACTTCCGGACCTCAGTCAAGAGCAAGATGCTGCGAATCCGCGGAGTTTTCCTGCCGGCGGGCCGCCTGTGCGGTGTAGGTGACGAAGGCGCGGGGGAGAGGCGAGGAGGCGATAAACAACAATGTTCCACGTGGAACATTTTAGGGTATAGGGAATAGGGAATCGGTGATCGGGGATCGGGAGGGTGTGGATTCGATGAGAAAAGCGTGAGAAAGGCATGAGAAAGAGGTGGGAATTCTCACTTCGAATCGCTCCTAGCCCTGTT
>CAZUGW010000368.1:0-3761 GCA_964620055.1 uncultured bacterium | reverse complement strand
TGCCTCCGATGCGACTGTCATTCCAATCCCCTCACAGGGTTTTGTTAGAATTTCTTAGGAGGGATTGGGCAGGGAGGCTTGGTATCTCATGGGTGGAGGCACGGCGAGATGAGTGAGAAGCAGGCGAAGAACGGACTCTCCGTCCAATGGCAGGAGCTGACGGCGACGGATTTTCCCGCGGCGGTGGAGCGGGCGCAGGGGGTGTGTGCGCTGCCCATCGGGGTGATCGAGAAGCACGGGCCGCATCTTCCGCTGGGGTCGGATGTGATGCAGGCCCGCGCCGCGGCCGTCGGCGCGGCCCAGCGGGAGTACGTGGTGGTCTTCCCGCCGTATTACTTCGGGCAGATCTACGAGGCGCGCCATCAGCCGGGTTGCGTCACGATCCCGCCGGAGTTGCTGAGCTCGCTCTTGCAGGCGGTGTGCGATGACATCCACCGCAACGGGTTCGACAAGATCGTCATCGTGAACGGCCACGGCGGCAACACCAATTGGCTGAACTACTTCTGCCAGGCCCAGCTCGCCAGTCGGCGGGACTACGCGGTTTACGTCGCCCGCCGGCCGATGGACCCGGAACTTGAGGCGCAGATCAAGGCCCTGCGCAAGACGGACTGGGGCGGGCACGCCTGCGAGGATGAGACCAGCCGCCTGCTCGCGATCCGCCCGGAACTGGTGAAGATGGAGTTAGTTGACACGGAGGGCGGTCTTCCGCAGGGAAAGCTGCCGGAACTCAACGCCTTCACCGGCATCTTCTGGTACGCCGACTTCCCAAACCACTACGCGGGCATTGCTACCGAAGCCACGGCTGAGTTGGGCAAGCTGCTGCTCGAGGCCGAGGTGCGAGGTCTGGCGGAGGTGTTTCGGGCGGTCAAGGCGGATGAGGCGACGAAGGCGCTGCAGGACGAGTTCTACGGAAGGTCGGAGGCACCGGCAGGTTGAGAACCTGCCGCACAGATGAAGGGGGCTATTCCATGCCACTGCTAGGACTTGATCGCGAACCGAACTGGGCGCCGTGCCCTCCGGTGGCGCCGATTGCGCCGGAGACCGGGGAGCTGGTGGATCTCGGGTTGGCCGCTGCGAACGCGTATCTGAGACGCTTGTGGCTGAGGGCCAGGTGCTGGCCTACGCTCTTCGTTGCCGGGCTGTGGCTGTTCCTTCATGCCGGGTGGCGCACTACGCGGATGCGGAACGTGTGGCTGGTGCTACTGCTCTTCGCCGCGCTCCAGGCCTACCATCAGACGAAGATCGTCCTCTTGATGAAGGAACCCCCGAGCGCGAATAGCTCGTTCGCCCGCGCGGTCGAGGTCGCCGTGTCTACCCAGTACCAGTCACAGTGGACCCATCCGGACTACCCGAAGCACTTGCTCACGTACATGTTCCGGGGCATTCAGCGGCCGCTCAACAGCCGGTTCCCGGCAGTCCAGGAATTCGTGACCGCGCTCTCCAACCGGATCTTCGGCCGGCAAGACCCCTATCGGCCGCCGGTCGGCCCGCGATTGTCGTTCGAGATCCTGCTGGCCAATCTCATCTACGCGGCGCTGACCGCGGGCGTGTTCTGGTGGATCGTGCTCGCCCTCCAAGGCCAGCCCCTGGACGTTCGCTCCTTCTGGAATGGCGTCACCAGGGCCATCGGGCCGATCTACTGCTGGTTCCTGCTGCTCGAGGCCGTACGGCTCTTGATCACCGGAGTGGAGCCGTTCGCCAAACACGCCCGCCTCGATATGTTGCTCATACAAGGCCTGGTCTTTCTCCTCCTGTTCCCGTTCGCGTTCGTCCCGTTCACCATCGTGGGCCGGGGCGCGTCCATCGCCAGCGCGTTCGCGGCCTCGGTACGCGTGTTCGCGTCGCGACTGGCTATCCTCCTGGGGTTCCTGATCGCCTTCCGGGTCGCGTGGGAAGTGGTGTATGTCCTCGCGGGAGCAGTGAACATCTATGCCAATATGGTCGTGGCGTCGTGGGCGGGCAAGTTCCTGCTGTACGCGGTCAGCTACTTGGCGGCCTCCGTCCCTATCGTCCTCCTTTGCACCGCATTCATGCTTCTCGTGTTGCGAACGGAGCAGAGACCGGCCGGGGCCGACCTCGCGACGCAGGCGGCGGAGGGATGACGGAGTCGAGCGGCGGGCATGCCCCTTTCCTTCGCGGTCGCTCAGGAACGGGGACATACCCGCCCTACAGTGCGGTTCTCGTGGTGCTTGGCCTCGGCGCGGTGACAGCGTTGTGGACTATCGGGCCGGGGGAGCCGCATGGGCCTTGGGCGCCGGCTCTGTTGCGCGGCTACACGCTGGCCTGGGTGTGCTGGGTGGGCGCGGCGGTATTTGTCACGCGCGCGCGCGCGCTGCCGCGATGGGCGCTGGCGTGGATCGTGGCGGTGGCGGTGGCGCTGCGCGTGGCGAGCTTGGTGCACGCACCGATGATGTCCACCGACAGCTTCCGCTACCTTTGGGACGGCCGGGTGACTGACGCGGGCATCAACCCCTATCGCTACGCCCCCGACGCGCCGGAGTTGCGCAAGCTGCGAGACGAGAACTGGCGGATGAGCTTCAAGGAGATCCGCACCCTCTATCCGCCGGGCGCGGAGTTGCTCTTCGCCGGCCTGGCGCCCTTGCGGTCGCGCGACCGCGGGGCCTTCGCGTGGAGCTTCACGCTGTTCGATCTCGGCACGGTGCTGCTGCTGATCGGCCTCTTGCGCCGCACCGGTCGCGCCGCTGAACGAGTGATCTGGTACGCCTGGAGCCCCCTGGCCGCGGTGGAGACCTCCGCCGGCTGTCACGTGGACACTGTGGGGCTGCTCTTCCTGGTGCTCGCACTCTGGCTCTTCGCGCGCCGCGCGTCGCCGGGGCCCGGCAGCGCGCTCGCGTACACTGCGGCGATCATGGCGAAAGGCCCGGCCGTCTTCACCCTTCCCCTTTTTGTCGCGCGCGGTGGGAGAAGTTTCCTGGCGATCTTCCTGGTCGCGAGCGCGCTGCTGACCGCGCCGTTCCTGGGGGCCGGGACGAAGCTGTTCTCCGGGCTGGGCTATTACTTCGGGTACTGGGAGACGAACTCGAGCGTGTTCTACGCGCTGCACTGGCTGCTGGAGAAGGCGACCGGGGTCGAGACCCGGGTGGGCTACACGTCCACGGTGGCCGAGCATTTCGCGGTCGTCCGGGCGATCACGACGCTGGCCCTGATCGCATTCATCGTCTGGCTGGTCCGCCGTCGCCAACCAGGCGTGGAATGGCTCCTGAGTTCCACCTTCGCGGTGCTGGCGGCCAACCTGCTGCTGACCGCACCGACGCTGCCCTGGTACGTGATCTGGACGATCCCTCTGCTCTGTTGGTGGCCGCTCCCGGGATGGGTGCTGTTCACGCTCACGGTGTTCGTGCAGTACTACGCCCGCTGGGTGCACTCCGACTGGTATCCACTCCCACTGCTCTTGGGGTATGTCCCGGTTTACGTGCTGCTGGGCTGGCAGTGGCTGCGGTGGAGGAAGGAGGCGCGGCCGCGGGCCGCAGAGATTGCCGGCACGGTGGTGGCTTCGTGACTTTGTGCGAAGCTCAGTTTCGTGTATCATTGGGGTGGCCATCATGACTGACGCCACGCCCGAGTTGAAGATCGTCCGCTATGGTCACCCCGCCCTGCGGCGCAAGTCCGCGCCGGTGGGGCGCGTTACCGACGAGGTGAAGGACCTGGTGGCACGCATGTTGCCGGTGATGCGCACCGCGGTCGGCGTCGGCCTGGCCGCCAACCAAGTGGGGCTAAGCCGCCGCATCGCCGTGATCGAG
>CAZUGW010000367.1:3383-3813 GCA_964620055.1 uncultured bacterium | reverse complement strand
GGCCGACGTCGAGGAGCAGCGGAAGTTCCTGGAGGCGGTGCTGAACCACGCGCCGGGAGGCATCGTGGTGCTGGATGCGGAGGCCAGGATCGTCATCGCCAACCCCGCGGCCGACGCCATCGTCGCGCGCCCGCACCAGCATGGAGGAGGTTATCAGAGCTTGGCCGATCTGGAGCTGTTGCGGCCGAACGGCACGGCCTACGCGGCGCGGGAGATCCCCCTGGTGCGTGCGGCGCTGGACGGCGAGTCCTTCACGGCGCAGGAGGTCGCGGTGCGACTCCCCGACGGCCGCACCCGCGACCTGCTGGGGAACCTCGGTCCGGTCCGGGACGACGAGGGCAAGGTGCGCCACGCGTTCACGCTGAACAACACGGCAATCGCTACGCCGCGCATTCTGGTGCCATTTCTGGAGGTGCATCAGCAGGCAGAC
>CAZUGW010000367.1:0-3373 GCA_964620055.1 uncultured bacterium | reverse complement strand
GACGAGGGCAAGGTGCTCGGGGCCGTCGTGGTGTTCCAGGACATCACCGAGCAGAAGCAGATCCAGAAGGAACTGGAGCGGCTGCTGGAGGGGGAGCGGGAGCGGGTGCGGGAGGCCCAGCTCTTTGAGGCGGTGCTGGAGAACACGCCGAGCGTCATCGCGTACATGGACAAGGAAACGCGGTATCTCTTGGTCAACCAGGCCTATGTAGCCACCTCCGGTCGGAAGCGAGAGGAGATCGTGGGCCGGAGCGCCCTTGAGTTCTTCCCCCAGCCGGAGTACCAAGCGGCCTTCGCGCGGGCCGTGGCGACCGGGCGGCCGGTAAGCAGGCGAGAGGCTCCGCTGGAACTGCCCGCGCGGCCGGAGGCGGGAATCACGTACTGGGACTTCACGCTGACGCCGGTGAAGACGAACGGGGCGGAGGTGACCGGGGTGTTGCTCACCGCGACAGAGGTGACGGACAAGGTGCGCGCGCGGCAGCGGATCGCGGCAGCGGAGCGGGAGCGGGCGAAAGAGGCGCGGCTGCTCGGCGTCATTCAGGAGGCGGTCCCCAACATGCTCGCCTACCTGGACCGCGAGCTCCGGTACGTGCACGTCAATTCACGCTACGCGCAAGCCGTCGGCCGAACGCCGGAGGAGGTGGTCGGGCGGAGCTTCACCGAGATCTTGGGGCGGGACCGGTACGCGATGATGGCCCTGGAGAGCGCGCGGGAGACCGGCGAGACCATCGCGGTGCGGGAGATGCCGCCGGTCGCGCCGCGCACAGAAGAGGAGGCGCGCACGGAGCGGTTCGACGTCTTGCTCACGCCGGTGAAAGACGAACTCGGGAACGTCGAGGGGCTGGTGCTCTCGGTCACGGACGTGACCCAGCAGGTGCAGACGAGAGAGCGCATTGCCGCGGCGGAGCGAGAGCGGGCGCGAGAGGCGCGGTTGCTCGCCACCATCCTGGAGGCCACGCCGAGCATGATCGCGTACCTGGACCGGGACCTGCGCTACGTGCATGTGAACACGTTCTTTGCGGAGATGCTCGGGCTCGTCCGGCAGGAGGTGGTCGGAAGGCTGCATCCGGAGTTCTTCGCCCACGCGCCGTGGACGATCGAGCTCCTGCAGGGAGCGATGGACACGGGGGAGAGCGCGGAACTGCGGGAGGTCCCGCCCGCGGTCCCGATACCCTGGCTGCCGCCGGGCGAGGGGAGCTTCGACGTCACCGTCGTCCCGGTGAGGGACGAGGGAGGGGAGATCGAGGGTGTCGTCGTCTTCGTAATGGACGTCACGGACAGAGTCAGGCAGCGAGAGCAACTGGTGGAGGTAGAGCGCGCCCGCGCGGAGCTGGCCGAGACGCTGAATCGGGAGATCAACCACCGCGTCAAGAACAACCTGATGATGGTGGTCGGGCTGCTGCAGATGCAGATCGCGGGGCAGAGGGACCCGCGCACCGCGGAGGCCCTTCACGACGCGATGACCCGGCTGCTTACGTTCGCCGAGATCCACACGCAGCTCCGCTTCGCCCCGACGGAGGAGATTGATCTGCTCCAGGGCATCCGGCACATCGCGGACGTGATACGCGGCGTGTTCGCCAAGGCGCGGGTGGAGTTGTCGGTGGCGGGGCGGTCGGTCCCGTGTCCGGCCAAGTCGGCCACCCCGATCCTGATCATCGCCAACGAACTCATCACCAACGCGATCAAGCACGGGGGACCAGCGGAGGACGGGCGTTTGCACGTGGAGATCGAGGTGGCGGTGGAGGAGGGGAAGATGCGGATCAGCATCTGGAACTCCGGTCCTCCCGTGCCGGAGGACTTCGACCCGAGCGCGCAGGCGACGATGGGGTTGCGGTTGGTGTGGGATGTCGTCGTCACTCGCTATGAAGGCACGTTCTCGCTGCGGCCGGAGCGCGGGGGGAATCGAGCGGAGTTGGTGGTGGAGTATGAGGAGTTGCGGAAGGAGGGATAGGGGGGGAAGGCAAAAGTAAAAAGTAAAAAGGCAAAAGGAGGAAAGGCGAAGAGGCGAGAGGCGAGAGGCGAGGAGGCGCAGGGGGCCAGGAAACCCCCAAATATGCTATCATCGCGCGATGCGACGACCGCCCTTTGATCGGACCAGACTCAAGCTTCGGCCGCTAACTGAGCGCGTGCACGACATGACGCTCGGTGATGTGCTCGCCCTGGAGGCGGCATCCCCACCCTACGCGCACCCCGATCTCGCCACACTCGCGGCGCGCGTGCACGCGGCGCGGCGGGAGGGGCGCGAGGTGATCGCGCTGATGGGCGCGCACGTGATCAAGCAGGGCCTGTCGCGATTCATCATTGACCTGATGCGCCGCGGGATGATCACGTGCCTGGGGATGAACGGGGCGGGGGTGATTCACGACTATGAGCTCGCCCGCATCGGCGCGACGACGGAGAGCGTGGCGCGATACATCCGCACCGGCGAGTTCGGGTTGTGGGAGGAGACGGGGGAGATCAACGAGATCGTGAACGGGGCGGAGGGGCGGGGGTTCGGCGAGGCAGTGGGGGAGGCGATTGTCGCCCGTGAGTTGCCGCACCGAGACGTGAGTATTCTCGCGGCGGGCTACGAGCTCGACGTGCCGGTGACAGTGCACGTCGGCGTGGGCTATGACATCATCCACGAGCACCCGAACTGCGACGGGGCGGCCCTCGGCGCGGCCTCGTATCGCGACTTCCTCACCTTCGCCGAGCACGTGCGCCACCTGGAGGGCGGCGTGTTCCTCTGCCTGGGCAGCGCGGTGATGGGGCCGGAGGTGTACCTGAAAGCTCTCTCCATGGCGCGCAACGTCGAACACCAGGCTGGGCGCGAGCTCCGCCGGCTCACCAGCGCGGTGTTCGACCTCGCCGATCTGGGCGACGACCTCTCCCACGAGGCCCCCAAGACCGACCCGCGCTATTATTTCCGCCCGTGGAAGACAATCCTGCTGCGGACGGTGGCGGACGGGGGGGAGAGCTACTATATTCAGGGGGAACTGCGAGAGACGGTGAGGGGGTTGTGGGGGGAGGTGGCACAGGCGTCATAGCCCCGTGTACCTGCATCACTGTCCAGCCGGCCGGCATTAGTGGCACCACGAGCCGGGCCTAGGGACAAGGCAGCCCCGAAATGGCGCGCCATGCCGCGACGACTCCCCGGCCGCACGGTCCGGATGAGATCTCGACTCATGGCTACAAACGGTATGGCTTGCAGGTTGCCGAACTGACGTAAGACACGATCGAGTCAACGCTTTCGAAGACGCCGTCGGGCGTGCTCAACACCGGAGGTTTCGCGTCTCCGATTGCGCTAGGTCCCGGCACCTCCCACGTCTGGTACTTCACGCGCGCCGCGTCCAGGACACGGCGCGAGCCGGCATCGACGCCGGCTTCCCGAACGG
>CAZUGW010000366.1:0-3813 GCA_964620055.1 uncultured bacterium | reverse complement strand
ACAACAACTGGGTGAAGACCGGCATCGCCACTCACGCCAACATGGTCAACACCGTGGTCGGGACGGCCCCGGGTTGGGTGAACGGCGCGTGGCCGCTGGGCGACTTCCATCTCGCGGCCGGGTCGCAGTGCATCAACTCCGGCAACGGCAGCGTGGGCGGCCTGCCCACCAAGCAGTACGTCCAGCCGTGCAACTGGCAGACGCGCACCATCAACGGCGGCGTGATTGACATCGGCGCGTACGAGTATTGAGTTCTGCTCCGCGCCGCAATCGCGAGGCGTGAGACAGTGAGCGACCGCGGACCTGCCGAGGCCTTCTCGGCAGGTCCGCACGCGTTGGCCTGCCGCTCCCTGCAGGGAACGCCTCCCCAGCCACAGAACCCAACCGCCGTCGCGCGCCGACGGCGCGCCCGGAGGAGGCATCATGCAGGCCTGGCTGTCGAGTTCCCTGGTCCGTCACTACCCGTCGTCGCCCCCGCGGGAGCAGGCGATGATGACGTTCCACGCCGCCCGACGGGAGCGCGTGTCGTTCCAGGCGGCCTTCCGCACGGAGGAGAAGAACGCGGAGATCACCGCCGTGGTACAGGCCCAGGAACCGCTCGTCGCCCAGGTGCGCCGCGTCGGATATGTGGCCATGCCGCATCGCAACACTGAGACGCCCGACGAGGAGACGGACGGCCTCGGCCACCTCCCGGGCTACGTGCCCGACCCGCTCTTCCCCTCGCCCACGGTGCAGGCCGGGCCATACGAGACCAACGCGGTCTGGATCACGGTGCGAGTGCCGGCGGAGACGATCCCGGACACGTACACGGTGGCCGTCACCCTCCAGACCGACAGCGCCGAGCCGGTGCAACTCACCGCGCGAATCGTCGTGCACGGCGCGCTGGCGCAGCCGCGGCGCGACTTCCCCGTGACGGAGTGGTTCTACGCCGACGCGCTGTGCGACTGGTACAAGGTATCGCTCACTGACGAGGCCTTCTGGCCTATCCTCGACAAGTATCTCGCCGACCTGGCGGAGCACAATCTGGACGTGACCCACCTCCCGCTCTTCACGCCGCCGACCGATGGGGTGAAGAGGCCCACCCAGCTCCTGAACGTAACGCGAGAGGGGGAGCGCTATGTCTTCGACTGGTCCCTGGTGCGGCGCTGGGTGAAGGCGGCGGAGAGCAACGGGCTGCGCTACTTCGAGTGGCCCCACCTCTTCACCCAGTGGGGGGCGAAGTACGCCGTCCGCGTCTACGACGGACATGGGGAGACGGAGACGCCGCTGTGGGACCCGGAGACGCCGGGCGTGTCGCCCGTGTACCGCGACTTCCTGAGCCAGTTCCTGCCGGAGTTCCGCGGGTTCCTGGAGCAGGAGGGGCTGATGGAGCGCAGCTTCTTCCACCTCTCCGACGAGCCGCATGGCGAGGAGCACCTGGTGAATTACCGGGCGGCGCGGGAGATGTTGCGCGAGCTCGCGCCGTGGATGAAGGTGATGGACGCGCTCTCCGACATCAGCTTCGCGCGGGAGGGCCTGACCGACGTCCCCATCCCGCTGATCCGGGAGGCCTCGGCCTTCCTCGCCGAGGGCTATCCGGCCTGGTGCTACTTTTGGAGCGGGCCGCGGGGGCGCTACTGCCAGCGCCTCTTCGACACCCCGCTCGTGAAGACGCGGATGATGGGCTGGATCTTCTACCGGACCCAGGTGCGCGGCTTCCTCCACTGGGGGTACAACTACTGGTACAAGAGCCAGACCCGCCAGCTCATTGACCCCTACACCGTGACCGACGCCCAGTGGTGGCCCAATTGGGCCTACAGCGACCCGTTTCTGGTGTATCCCGGCGAGGGCGGCGCGCCGGTGGACTCGCTGCGCTGGGAGGTGTTCGCCGACGGCCTGCAGGATTACGCGCTGCTCCAGTCCGCCGGCCTCGCCCCAGGCGACCCGCTGCTCTCCGAAATCCAAGACTTTGCGGAGTTCCCGCGAAGCGAGGAGTGGATCCTGGAGCGGAGGGGGAGGCTGCTCGAGGCGCTGGACAGGAGATAGCAGGCGCGGGCCGCGCCGCGGTTAGACTTCTCTCCCAGACTGTGGCATATCGTCACGCTGTCCCACAACCACATAACACCCTCGATTTGCAGACACGATCGGAGCTTACGATGGAGCAGAGAACCAGAGTCATCGAGGAACTGAGCAGTTCGCGGCTGATGTCGGCCGCCTGGCAAGGCCAGGCGCTGACCGTGCGGATGCGGCTGGGCCTGGGGGAAGTGGACGTGAATGCCCGCGACCGGGTGGGGCGGACCCCGTTGCACATGGCCGCGATGCGGGGCAACCGGGAGATGGCGGAGGTGCTGCTCAACAACGGCGCCCTCGTCAACGCTCTCGATGCCGACGGCTGGACGCCCCTGCGTTGGGCTATGGCCAGCGGGGTGCGGGAAGTCAGTGAGTTGTTGCGCGAGTACGGCGCGCACTGAGCGCGCTGCCCATAACATGCGCAACGGCCTCGGCGAAAGCCGGGGCCGTTTGTGTTCGTGTTGGTCGGGGAGGCGGGATTTGAACCCATCCGCCTTCGGCGGACGCCCAAGGCAGGCGCGCTACCAAACTGCGCTTTCCTACCCCACACACCTCGCCAGTTCCCGCCTTGCCGCCTCCCCTTCGGGGAAGTGGTAGATGTCTTCGACCGCATGCTCTATCGTGTAAATGGCGAGGCGGGTGTCCATCTCCGGGAAAGCGAAGAGTTCCGGGTAGAACTCTCCGTACCACTCCATCAGGTGGGCGTAATGCTCCGGTTGGACGAACGGCTCGGAGTGGGAAGAAGCATACTTGCACGGCTCGCGTACCATCCTAGCCACCAACTGCAGAACGTAGTCAATGGAGGAGATGTCCGTCCCCTCGAAGTCCAGCATCCCGACCACTTTGGTCCCTGAAATGAGGAAGTTGTCGAAGTGGGCGTCCCAGTAGGTCAACGCCATCCGCTCATGCTGCAGCACGTCCATGTGGCATTCAAGGAAGTCCCGAGTCCGAGTCACCATGTCCGGGGACAGGTGACCGAGCTCGGCGGCTTTGTCCAGATAGCCGACGATGCGGGCGTATGTCTTCTCCCGCCAACTACGGCTTACATCGAGGCCGAATCGTTCGGCGAATCCGCGGTAGGGGGTTTCGTTGATAGCGCGAAGGAACCCGCAGATCTGCCGTACCACATCTCTCCGTTGCGCTTCGCTCAGCAGATGCCAGCGGGCATACAGGTTATCCCCGCGGAGTTGGTCGTAGACAACGAAGTGCTTCGCCACGAGCTCATCGGAGGTGCCGAAGGCAACGATCCTTGGGGTCGGGACCTTGCCAGTCAGCAGTTGGCACAGGTAGATCTCTCGCTGCAATGGCTCCTCATCTATTCCCGACTTTCCGACCTTGAGGACGTACCGGTCATTGATCCGGTAGATGTGGTTGGAGAAGCCGATCTCGCTCTTGCGGATGGCACGAGGTTCCTCCAGCCCGACCTGGGAGAAAAGGCGCTTGATGGTATCTTCAGTGGGGGGCGGTGTCTTCATTGGCAACAGCACCAAGCCTACCAGGGAGACGATGACGCGATGTGTGGGGAGGCTGGTCGGGGAGGCGGGATTTGAACCCACGACCTCCTGCGCCCAAGGCAGGCGCGCTACCAAACTGCGCTACTCCCCGACCTGGCCAGTATAACCCCCGGCCTGGGGCTAGTCAATTCACGCCGTCCAGTCGAACACCACCCCCAGCAGTTTCTCCGGCTGCTCGCGCAGCGTCTGATAGGCCTCCGGCGCCTGCTCCGGCTTCACCACCCGCGACACCAGCGGCGCGAGCTGCAGT
>CAZUGW010000365.1:2219-3822 GCA_964620055.1 uncultured bacterium | reverse complement strand
CCGGATCGGAGTACCTGTTTGGCCTTGAGTTCGATGGGCTGTACTTCCACCATCTTATTGAACTGTTCCAGAAGGCCAACCCGGACCTGGTCTTCGTCGCCGCCCCGGGTGTCGCGGACCTGCCCTTGACGATCAAGGCGCCACCGCTCCCTCTTGACGACGCGATGCAGGCGGCGGCGGGCGCCCTCGACATCGAGGTGTATCGAGTCGGGAAGGTCATCATCTTCAGACCGCGCGCGGGACAGACTCTGCCGCCTCGCCCGCGGCCGCACGCCGAGGCCGCGAATAAACCGTTGCCCGTTCGCCCCTGGCCTGAGTCGTTCATTGGATCCGACATGCTGGTGGACCTGGTCGTGAAAGACAAACCGCTGACTGAGGTCGCCAAGCTGCTGGGGGACTACGCCAGCGCCCACGACTTTTCGGGGGGCGCGAATCAGCAGCCCACGACGCGGCATTATCAAGTGGTCATGGTCGGCCTCCCTCCGACGCTGGGCAACGTCAAAATCACTTCGGCCATCTATCGGAGGCCTTTGGCCGAAGTGCTTGGGTACCTCACGGACAGGATGGATCTGACTTACTCCGTTGACCAGGGCCGTGACAAGACCGTCATCTCCATCGCGCCCAGGCCCTGGCTCAACGCGCGCGGGACCGTCCGAAATGAAGAGGGTGGCCGGCCCCCGAGTCCCCCGCCGCCAGGTGAGACGCCAAGGTGATTGGTGGGCGCGGGCGAGAGGCTGGCGGTGCTGGGGAGGGAGCGGGTGGTGGCGCGGTTGGCGCGGGCGGAACAGCACGTCGCCCCCTGACCTGCTCCTCACACCCACCTCCACTTATGTGCGAAAACTATAGACAACCTCCCCCGAATGAGGCATACTTACGTCACCTGGAACCGTACTGACCGCATCGCATCGCACCAGAAGCCGTAGTATTCATCGCACTAGTGGAGTTAGGCATGATCGCACCAGAGATCGTGGCGATTGGCGCACCGGCCCATCCCGCGGCGCCGCCGGACCGGGTGTTCACCGGTCATCCCGTCTTGCTGCCCATCTTCGAAGGTCCGCTCGATCTGCTCCTCTATCTGATTGACCGGGAGGAGATTGACGTCTTCGATATCCCCATCGCGCGCATTTCCTCTCAATACCTGGAGTACGTCCGGGCGCTGGACTCGCTGAACCTCGAGGTGGCGGGGGAGTTTCTGGTGATGGCGGCGCAGTTGATGGAGATCAAGTCCCGGATGCTGCTGCCCAAGCCCGAGCGGCCGGTGTTGGAAGAGGAAGAGGTCGGCGATCCGCGGGCCCAGTTGGTGGCGCGGCTGGTCGAGTATCGGCGCTACAAGGCGGTGGCGGAGGAGTTGCGGGCGCGGGCGGAGGAGCAGAAGTACGTGTTCTCCCGCGCCGAGATCGCCCCCACGAACGGCAACGGGAATGGCAACGGCCATCACGAGCGGCCGTTCTTGATGCTCGACAAGGTTTCGACCTTCGATCTGTGGGCGGCTTTCCAGAGCGTGTTGAACCGCGTCAAGGAGCCGGTCGCGGGAGAGGTGGTCCGGCCCCGCTTCACCGTGGGGCGGAAGATCGCAGCCATTGCCGCGCAGCCCACATGGTCC
>CAZUGW010000365.1:0-2209 GCA_964620055.1 uncultured bacterium | reverse complement strand
ATTCGTCGAACTCTTCGCGGAGGATGTCAGCCGCGCGGAGATGATCGTCACCTTTCTGGCGCTGCTGGAACTGATCCGGCTACACCGGGTGAGGGTGGTGCAAGAGGCGGATTTCGCGGACATCTGGATCTATCCAGGTCAAAGTTAAAAGCAAAAAGTAAAAAGGCAAAAAGGGAAAGGGAAGCGGACTTTCCCTTTTGCCTTCCGAAGGGATAGGGTTGTCCATGGCGGAGTTGGAGCCCACGGAGGGGGATAGCCGGGAAGCTGAGGTGGACGAGCAGAGCGAGGCGGAGCGGCTGCAGAAGTTGGCCGCGCTGGAGGCCGTGCTGTTCATGGCGGCCGAGCCGCTGGAGCCGCGCGAGCTGGCCGACATCCTGGAAGTCACCCCCGTTGAAGTCGAGAACCTGGCCTACGACCTGGAGATGCTGTACGCCCACCGCGGGCTGCAGTTGAGCCGGATCGCGGGGGGTTATCAGGTCACCACTCGCCCCGAGTACGGCCACATCGTGGCCCGCCTGCACAAGCCCGAGCGGTTCCGGCTCTCCCGCGCCGCGCTGGAGACGCTGGCCATCGTCGCCTACAAGCAGCCGGTCACCCGGCCGGAAATTGACGCCATCCGCGGCGTCAACTCGGACTCGCCCCTGGACACGCTGTATCAGTACGAACTGGTGTGCGAGGCCGGGCGGAAGGACACGCCGGGCCGGCCGATGTTGTATCGCACCACGGAGAACTTCCTGGGGCACTTCGGGCTGAACTCCATCGCGGACTTGCCGGGGCTGGACACGATCCCGGTGGAGCTCCCCGAGGAGGTCGTCGCCGAGCTGGCCGGAGAAGAGGCCGCCCCTCTCGCACCCGCGGATTCGCAGGAGCAAATCGCCGAATGAGCTGGTTGCGCAGGTTCGCGGCGGCGCTGCTCGCCGCCGTTTGTCTTCTTGCGTCGTCGGCATCCTCGCCGGCTGTTGACACGCGCCCGGCGGCCCCGTCTCCCTCCGCGGTGCTGATTGACACCAACAGCGGGACGGTGCTCTTCGATCAGCACAGGCACGACCGCCGGCCCATGGCCAGCACCACCAAGATCATGACCGCGCTGGTCACGCTGGAATCCGCCAATCTCGACGACACCGTCACCGCCACCGAAGCCTGCACCAAGACCGAGGGCTCCTGCCTGGCCCTCAAGCCAGGGGAGCGGGTGAAGCTCGATGATCTGCTCGCGGCGCTGCTGCTCAAGTCCGCCAACGACGGGGCGGTGGCGATTGCCGAGCACGTGAGCGGGAGTGTAGAGGCGTTCGTGGCGCGGATGAACCAGCGCGCGAAGGAACTGGGGGCGAACGACACGCACTTCGCCAACCCCAACGGGCTATATGATCCGAACCACTACTCGTCGGCCTATGACCTGGCGCTGATCACGCGGGAGGCGATGAAGCACCCGCGATTCCGGGAGTTGGTCAGGTCGAAGACGGTGGATATCTGGCGGCCCGACATCGCCCTCACCGAGCGGATGATCAACCATAACAAGCTACTGTGGCGCGATGACACCGTGGACGGAGTGAAGACCGGCTATGTGAAGGAGTCCGGCCACTGTCTGGTGGCCTCGGCGACGCGGAACGAGTGGCAGCTCATTGCGGTGACGCTTGGGGCGGCCAGCGCGCAGGACGCGTATACCAATTGCCAGAACCTCCTGGAGTACGGCTTCGCCAAGTTCCACCAGGAGGTGTTCTGCCGGCGCGGGGACGCGGTGGGGCGCGCGCGGGTGGCCTATGGCGCGCAGCGCGCGACGCCGGCGGTGTGTCAGTACCCGTTGAGCACGGTGCTCGGTCCGGGGCTCCCGGCGGGCGCGCGGCTGGAGGTGAAGACGAAGGCCTTGCGCGCGCCGGTGAAGGTCGGTGAGACCGCGGGAGAGGCGCGGGTGCTCCGCGACGGGAAAGTGATCGCGCGCACGCCGCTGCTCGTCGCCGAGGCTGTACCCAAGTCGCGGCTGGTGGTGGCCGGCGTCTGGACGATTCGCACGGTGGGCCTGCTGGTGCTGGCCGCCGTGCTGGTGCGAACCAATGCAAAGATTGTCAAAGCTTATCGCCGCCGCGGGCGTCGCCTCCCGCCGCAAGGCCGCGGACCTGATCCGCGCGGGGCGGGTGTCGGTGGACGGACAGGTGGCGGACCATCCCGGGACGCTGGTGGATGAGGCGCGCGCCCAGGTCACGGTGGACGGCCG
>CAZUGW010000364.1:0-3850 GCA_964620055.1 uncultured bacterium | reverse complement strand
AGCACATCGTCGCCCCTGAGGCGATCGGCCACCTACACTCCGCGGCGTTCACGACCGACTTCCCAGACAGACTGCCCGGCGCCGCTTCGGCTGACTCCGCGTGCTGCTTGTTCAGTTCGATCTCCAGGGTCTTCTCGTTAATGGTGAGGGGGTCGAAGACAGTGAAGCGCTGGTGCAGTTGCCTGCGGTATTCGTCTATCTCCGCCCGCCCCTCGCCGGTACTCCTGGTATCACTAATGGGGAAGCTGGCGTAGACGACCGGCCGCTGGGGCTCGAACAGGAGCCGGTAGAGCATGCCGCATGGGTGCTTTACGGCTACCACGTAATTCCGAAGCACCTGCCCTGGCACCAGATGCTGCGCAAGAGTGTCTGTGACGAGGGTCTCGGCCGAACGCCAGGCCGCGATCTCTCTCAGGCGAAAGTAGCTTTCGCTCGGCGTCTCGTTCTCGCGTTGCCTGACGCGATGCCAGACGGTCTGCAAATCGTCAATGAGCGTGACGAACGCATCTGGCCCAAACTGGCGCAGCTTGTTCCAGACTATCGGTGAGAAGAACCGGCTGTGCCGGTAGAAGACGCTGTGCATCTGAAGGAAGACATGCTCGGGCGCCGATGACTGCACCTGATCCAGGATCCTGTCGAAGGCGCTCTCCCAACGCCGAGACTGGGAGCGGTCGTTGTAACTGCCCAGGAAGCCGGAGAAGTCCCCATCGTTCTTGATCTCGTCCTCGACCGACTTGACGCTTACGAACTTCTCCCGAATCCCAGCGTTCTCGGGTAGGCCCTGCTCCGCGCACGCGTACTGAGCCAGGGCGTTCAGCACGCGCTCTTTGTCAATGCCGGTCTGTCCAGTGAAGACGACTCGCAACGGCTCCTCCCCTCCGGGGCACAACTCAAACGCCAGTTTGATCTCTAGGCATGATAAGATCTCTCCCTGACCAAGTCAACCTTTTTCTTGCCTCACTTCGTAGCTTGTCTCCCATGTCCACAAGCCCGACTCCCCGCGTTCCCGTTCTGGCACACGCGTCGCCCCCCAGCCCAAGCGGCCGCGGCCGACCTCGTATACCCTAACGGTGTCCTCGCTCTCTTCGCGATGCTTTCGTCGCTGGGAAAGGAGTGCCGCATGTCCGATCTCAAGATCATGATTGACCGGACCAAGTGCACGGGGGAGGCGATCTGTGTGGGGATTGCTCCCGAGGTGTTCGAGTTGGACGAGGACGGGATCGCGGTGGTGGTGAACGCGGAGGGCGCGGACCGAGAGGCGATCTTCGAGGCGGCGGAGAGTTGTCCCGCCGATGCGATCATCGTGATAGACGCGAAGACGGGGGAGAAGGTAGCGGCGTGAGTAGGGTCTAGGGGTTAGGGTCTAGGGTCTAGGGGGTAGGCGAGAGTCTATGATCAAAGATGTGTTCCAGAGGGCTCGTGATAAACCCATCCTTACGCCCGATCATCTGCCCTTCAAGGCGGCGGCGGCGTATAACCCCGGGGTCGCGGATTGCGGGGAGGAGGTGCTGCTGCTGCTGCGGGTGGAGGATCAGCGCGGCGTGTCGGACATTCACGTGGCCCGCAGTCGCAATGGCGTTGACAACTGGCGGGTGGACGACAAGCCGCTGCTCGAGCCAGGCCATCCGGACTTCCCGTTCGAGGAGTGGGGGTGCGAGGACGCGCGGGTCACGCTGATGTCGGACGGCCTGTGGGTGATCGCGTACACCGCGTATTCGCGCTACGGCCCCACCGTGGCCCTGGCCACCACGCATGACTTCGTCACGGTCAACCGCCTGGGAGCGATACTCTCCCCCCTGAACAAGGACGCGGCGGTGCTGCCGCAGCAGTTCAACTCGGGCTGGATCATGCTGCACCGCCCCGTCGCCGGCGCGCAGGAGCACATCTGGTATATCCTCGGCCACGAGGACCTGGTGCATTGGAGCCTGCCGGGCGTGGTGATTCCGGAGCAGGGCGGCCCGTGGTGGGACGGCCTCAAGGTCGGCGTGGGCGCGCCGCCGATTCGCACCGAGGACGGATGGCTGTTGATCTACCATGGGGTGAAAGAAGTGGCCCACTCCTTGGTCTATCGGCTGGGCCTGGCCCTGCTCGATCTCGACGATCCGCGCAAGCTGATCCGGCGCGCCTCGGAGTGGGTGTTCGCCCCGGAGTTGGAGTTCGAGCGGCACGGCCTGGCGCCCAACGTGGTGTACACCTGCGGCGCGCTGGAGCGAGGGGACGAGATCTGGATGTACTACGGCGCGGCGGATACGACGGTGGGCCTGGCGGTCGCGAAGCAGGCTGACCTACTGGAATTCGTGCACGCCAACGACTTCCTACACTTGGACGGGAGGCAGCGCGAACTGGTCTGAGCCGGCTACTGCGTCTCGTTCGGCAGCGCGTCCTCGCCCGGCCCTTCGTCCTCCTCCGCGGGTGCGGAGCCGCCGGGGGAGCAGTGCGGACAGCCGGGCTTGTGCACGGCGCAGGTCGCCATGGGGAGGGCGACGGAACCGCCCTCTTCCAGCAGCACGGTGACGCGGTTGCGCAGCACGTTGATCTCGGTGATCTTGCCCTGGCCCTGGGGAGTCTTGATCGTGCTGCCCAGCTTGGGCAAGCAGCGTTTGGCCTCGCGGTAGTGCTGGTACTCATAGTTGAGACAGCACATGAGGCGGCCGCAGACGCCGGAGATCTTCTGGGGGTTGAGCGAGAGGTCTTGCTCCTTCGCCATCTTGATGCCGACCGGCTCGAAGTCCTGGAGGAAGCTGGCGCAGCACAGCTCCCGCCCGCAGGGGCCGAGGCCGCCGCGCAGCCGGGCCTCGTCTCGCACGCCGACCTGGTGCAACTCGATGCGGGCGCGCAAGGTCCGCGCGAGGTCGCGCACCAGGGCGCGGAAGTCCACCCGACCCTCCGCGCTGAAATGCAGCACGACCTTGCCGCCGTCGAGCGTGGCCTCGGCGCCGATCAGCTTCATGGGCAGCCCGTGCTCGGCCACCTTCTTGGTGGCGATGGCGAGTGCGTCGCGCTCGCGAGCGGTGATGTCCTCGGCGCGGCGGAGGTCGTCATCGGTGGCGCGCCGCGCGATGGTGTTAGGCTCACCCCGCAACGCGTTCTCGGCTTCCTCTCGCGGGAGGGAGCGAATCTCCGCCAATTCCATCCCCCGCGCGGTGCGGACCACCGCGCGATCCCCGGGCTTGAGGCCGGGGACGCCGTTCTCCAGCGCGAGGCCGCGAACCGCGCCGCGCAGGGTTATGTCAACCACTTTGGGCATGATATGCTCTCAGCCTCCTGCCGCCATGTCTATGCGACGTTGATGGCGGCGCGCCTCTTCCTCCAGCGGGAGGAGGGCGAGCCGGCTCAGCACCTGCTCGAGCCGCGCGAACAGCGCCTCCGTATCGGCCTTCCGCAGCGAGACCACTACCCGGTCGTGCGTCACCAGAGCCAGCCAAATGCGGACCGCGGGCGGCAACTCCCGCTGCAGCTTCTGGATCAACGCCGGGGCGAGCCGATGCTCCTCGGTCAGCCGCAGCGTCGCCAGGTTCCCTTCCGTTACTATACTCCCTACTCCCGCCGCGGCGCAACGCGCTTTCAGCCGCGAGAGCCGCAAGAGATTCTGTACCGGCGCCGGGACGGGCTTGCCGAAGCGGTCGGTGATCTCCACCTCCAGCATACCCACGCGCCGGTCATCGGCGGCCCCGGCGCGGCGCTTGTAGAGAGCAATCCGCTGGGTCAGATCGGGGGCGTAGTCCGTGGGCAGGTAGGCGTCCACCGGCAACTCGAGGCTCACGTGGATCCGCTCCACCGGGGCCTCGCCCTTCGCCTCCTCCACCGCGTGAGAGAGGCGGTGAATCTCGTCGACGAAAAGTACGTCGAA
>CAZUGW010000363.1:3432-3853 GCA_964620055.1 uncultured bacterium | reverse complement strand
AGCGGCCGCGTCAGAAGGGCGGCGAGGACCAGCGCCCCCGCCGTCACCGCTATTAGTCTTCCCGGCCCCCGCATCCCAGTGCGTCGCGCCCGCGCCATCGCCGCAACCGCCTTCGCGGGAGAACCCGGGGCCGGCAGCGGCCAGGCCTGCTTCAAGACACGCGCCAGTTCCTTGTCATCACGCTCATGCAGCATCGTGCGCCAGCCTTTCTCGAGCCTTCTCTTTGGCCCGATGCAACAGGGAGTAGACGGCCCGCTCCGATCGGCCCGTGATCCGGGCGATCTCCTTCATGGAGAACTCCTCCACGAAGTGCAGGAGGAGCGCCTCCATCTCGGCGTCCGCCAAGTGGCCGGCCAACACCGTCACCTTCCGCCTGGCCTCCAGTCTCGCCGCGAGTTCGGCAGCCAGGTCCCCCTCCGCC
>CAZUGW010000363.1:0-3422 GCA_964620055.1 uncultured bacterium | reverse complement strand
ATCCCATGCGTCTCGTCAAGGCCGACCTCAGCCGAACGCGGGACCGCGGTGCGGCGGCGCTGCCTGCGCAACTCGGCGATTAGCACCCGCCGCGCGACGCCGTAGATCCAGGAGGCGAGGGACGATCTGCGGGGGTTGAAACTGCGCGCGCTCCCGACGCAGGCCGCCAGGCTCTGCACCGCGATATCTTCGGCCAGCTCCTCATCGCCGCCGAGACGTGCGGTGGCGTACCTTCGCAGCCCTGGCCCGAAGCGGTGCCATAGCTCCTCGCAAGCGGCTTCGTCGCCTTGCACCAGGAGACCGCAGAGCCGCTCGTCCGCGTCCGGGGTCGTGAGCCCCCGCTCGGCCGGGATTTCGGTGTTCATGGACTTCCTGCTTCAGGAGATCGTCGCGTCGCCGTCTCTAGTGACTTACGCGCAGTCGCGGTGAAACGTCGCGAATGAATGGCGCGAAGGGCCGGTCCATCGGCGCAGCGGGGTTACTACAGACCGGGGTGTCCGTTACGAGGCTGGTTCCATATCGGCCTGCTGCCGGCCATACAACCTACTGTACCTTCCCCCGTTCGCCACCAGCTCGGCGTGGGTGCCCTGCTCCACGATCCGGCCGTCAGATAACACCAGGATCCGGTCGGCCTGGCGGATGGTGGAGAGCCGGTGCGCGATCACGAGCGTGGTGCGTCCGACCATGAGTCGCTCCAGGGCCTCCTGCACCAGGGCCTCGGATTCCGTGTCGAGCGAGCTAGTGGCCTCATCGAGGATGAGGATACGCGGGTTCTTGAGCAGCGCGCGGGCCACCGCGAGGCGCTGCCTCTGCCCGCCGGAGAGCTTCACCGCGCGCTCCCCCACATTCGTCTCATACCCCTCCGGCAGGGCGGTGATGAAGTCGTGCGCGTTCGCCGCCTGCGCCGCCGCGATCACCTCCGCGTCGGTCGCGTCGGTCTTGCCATAGGCGATGTTGTCTCGCACCGTCCCGCCGAAGAGCACGGTCTCCTGCGGCACCAGGCCGATCTGCGAGCGGAGCGAGTGCAGCGTCACGTCGCGCACGTCGTGGCCGTCAATCTCCACGCTTCCCTCGGTCGGGTCGTAGAACCGCATCACCAGATTGGCGAGGCTGGTCTTGCCCGCGCCGGACGGACCGACCAGGGCCACCATCTCCCCCGGCGCGAGCTCCACGCTAATGTCCTCCAGCACCTCGTCCCCCTCAGCATAGCGGAAGGAGACATTACGAAACGTGATCCGCCCCTCCACCCGCGGCAGCGGCGCGGCCCCCGGCTTGTCCGTGATGTCCGGCGCGCGGTCCGTGATCTCGATCACCCGCCCGAGCGCGGCCAGGGACTGCTGCACCCGCAGGTGCAGCGTCCCGAACTTCACGAAATACACCCCGGCCTGCTGCATCGCCACGAAGTAGGCGAACAGCCCCGGAAGGGCGAGCCGCCCGTGGATCACCTGCGCCCCGGCATAGGCCAGCATGACGATGAACGACAGGGCCGAGAGTCCTTGCACCGCCTGGGGCGAGAAGGCGTTGACGCGGGCGACGCGGATGGCGGCCCCGAATGTGTTCTCATTGAGTTGCCGGAAGTTGGCGATCTCATACTGCTCCCGGGCGAAGGACTGGATGACGCGCATGGAGGCCAGCCGCTCGTGCAAGCGGGCGTTGAGATCGCCGATGCGCTCCTGCTGGCTGCGGGTGAGCCGGCGGATGCGCCGGCCGGTGTGCGCGACCACATAGGCCGTGAGCGGGGCGAACACCACCACCACCACGGTGAGCCGCCAGTTGACCGCGAGCATATAGCATACGCACCCGACCACCACCAGCGGTGACATGAGGTAATAGGTCATGTCCTCGCTGATCATCTGCTGTACCAGCGCCACGTCGCTGGTGAGCCGCGACATCAGGTCGCCCACCCGCTGCGATTCGTAGAAGGCCAGCGACAGGCCCTGCAGCCGCTCGAAGAGCCGGGTGCGCAAGTCAATCAAAGTCCGGCCGCCGATATACTGGCCCAGGTAGACGCGCCAGTAGTTCAGCCCCGCGCGCAGCACGATGGCCGCGGCAAAGCCCCCCGAAAGAAGCAGGAGCGCGTGCAGCCGGACCTCCTCGGAGCCCTGAAAGACGGCGTTGGTCTCGCGGACCAGATCGCGCAGCAAGGCAAAATGGGCGAGGCGCGGGCTGAGATGAAACGGCTGCTTGAGGAGCAGCTTGAAGAGAACCGCCGCGGCAGGCGCGGCCAGCACCTGGGCCGCAGTCGCGCCGAGGAGCACCCCGAGGAGCAGGCCGATACGCCGGCGTTGGGGCCGCAGCAGTCGCAGCAGCAGTTTCGGGAGGTGCATCAGGTCGCCCCTTAGCCCCGCATCGCCGCGGCGAATCGCTCCGTCGCGGCGCGCAGGAAGACCGGCTCGCGACCGGTGACAATGGCGCCGATCATCAGCGCATTGATCCCAGTCTCGCGAAGCAGGATGGGCGCCTCCTCCGGCCGGATCGCGCGCTGCGTCGGGACAATGATGGGAAGCGCGGTGGCGCGCCGCACCTGACGGTAGGCGACTAGGTCGGCGACGCTGAGCGGCTTGCCGTACCCCTCGTGCGGCACGATCGCCGCCTCGATCAACTCGAACCCCAGGGCCTCCAGGTCGCCGAGTTGCTCGCACTGCGCCGCGCTGTTGATCGCCACCGCCCGCGTCATCCCCTCGGATCGCACCACCCAGGCCGGCGTGTCGTGAGCATAGAAGTCGAAGAAGTCCAGCCCCAGCGTGGCCAGCTCGCGCATCTCCTCCGGCGTCGGCAGGTGATCGCCGGCCCCGGGGACGATCCCGGTCGGCAGGCCCAATGCGAGGATCTGCTCCAGGCTCGCCCGCTCCTCGGCCAGGTTCCCGAACTGCGTGCCGGAGGCATCGTGACGCACGTGGAGGTGGACCTTGAGCGCCTCCGCGCCTCCGTCCGCGGCCGCGCGGGCCAACTCAGGCGAGTTCGCGGGCAGGCTGACGATCAGCCGCGGCCTCTCCGCAAGCAGGGAAAGAAAGCGCCCCCCCACCGGCGTCAGATCTCCCCGCTGCGCTTGAGGCTTTCATAGATCATGGCCAGGAAGACCGGCGAGAGGTCAATTACCGACCCGAGCCGCTCCAGCACCCGCGCCAGGCCGCGCTCGTTCGCCTCCTCGTTCGACTCCTCGGCGTATTTCAGCTCCTCCTCCGTTCGCGCGATCTGCCTCATCACCTCGCGGGCGAACTTCGCCTTGCTCTGGGGATACTGACGCTTGGCCAGCTCCTGGTAGCTCTTGTGGACGCGCTGGATCAGGTCGTCCCACGGTCCCTCCCCTCCCCGGCCGGCAGCGGAGGCCGACGCGGTCGCCGTGGGCGAGGCCCCCGACCTTCGCTCGGGGTTCCGGTTTGCCGCGGCCGCCGCCTTCGCCCTCATCTCCGCCGCCTTCA
>CAZUGW010000362.1:785-3876 GCA_964620055.1 uncultured bacterium | reverse complement strand
GCGGTGCTTGCGCGAGGGCGGGGGAGGCGGCGCGGGCGTCTGCGTCAGCGCATTGCGCCAACGGACAAGCAAGGTGAGTTGCACGATGATGAGCGTGAGGCTAAGGGTATAGACCTCGGCGATGGTGGCCTGCCGCCAGAACGTAGACGAGAAGGCGAAAGCGAGGGCGGCGGAGGCCGAGACGAGCGGGCGGAGGCCGACGGTGATCAACAAGAAATAGAGCGCGGCGGTAGCCGCCGCGCCCATCACCGCGGCGAAGAGGTTGATCCGGAAGGCGACGCTGCCGACGGGGAGGAGGGTGGCAAAGAGCTTGCCCAGGAGGCAGAAGAGCGGAAAGCCCGGCGGATGGGGTACGCCGAGGGTCCAGGCGGCGACGATGTTCTCGCCCGCGCCCTCGACGAACACCGTCGGGCAGAGGGTCCTGACATAGACGGCAAGGGCGAGGAGGAAGACCACGCCCGCGGGCCAGTATCGGCGGATGGATGGCATGACGCAACGTCCCTCATGAAAAGGTTCTGCGCGGGGGGGAGGGAACCTACCGGTTTGCGTGGGCGCGCAACTCCTCCCACCGCCACCGCGTCACCGCCAGGCGCTTTTCGTGCCGGCCGAAGGTGGGTTTCTCGAGCCGGTGGAGGCTGGGGAGGAAGCCGGCCTTTTCGTAGCAGCGGAGGGCCCGGCGATTGTCATCGTGGCAGGAGAGGCGGATCTCGCGCAGCTCCAGTTCGGCGAAGGCGCGATCGAGCAGCGCCTGCGTGGCCGCCGTCCCGTAACCCTTGCCCCAGTCGGCGCGGTGGCCGATGAAGAGGCCCAGCAGCGCCACCCCGGCCTCCTGGTTGATGGCACGGAGGCCGCAAGCGCCGAGGGAGCGCTGTTGTTCGTCGAGGATGATGTAGTGACGCTGGTGGGCGGCGTCGGCCAGGACGCTGGAGATCCAGGTGCGCTCGTGCTCGACGCTGACCGGACCCTGGACCAGGCCGAGGTAGCGCGCCACGTCCGGGTCGGTGACCCAGAGGTAGCACTGCTCGGCATCCTCGAGGCAGATCGGTCGGAGCGTAACGGTTGGCACGGGAAGCCCTTTTCTGTCACCTAACAGGTTACCCTTGCGCGACGCCGGCCCACTCGCGGTGTCGAATAGACATGGGTGGAGGGTTTCCGTATAATGCGCGGGGCGGGGGAGGCGGGGGCCACTCTCGGCATCTTAGGCTGACCAGAGGACGCAGATGAGCACTTCAGGCCGAAGCAGCAGTGTTTGCAGCAGGTGGTTCACTCTCGCGATGGTCCTAGCGGCGTGCCTCCTGCCGGTCCGCGCGGCGTTCGCGCTGCGAATCCCTGAAGGGGAGCCGGCGCGCCGCGTCATGGTGTACAGCTTCTGGAATCGCGACTACCTCTGCCTCGCGGTGAAGGCGCCGGACACCATCATCACCGGGACGAGCAACGCCCCGATGTCGGCCCCCGAGCAGGACGACGCGATAGAATTCGACTTCAACGTCCCGATCCAGGGCGGCCTGTCGGCGCATCGCCTGATCATCTCCGCGGCGGAGGGCATGACCCTGCTCACCCGCGACGAGCGCGGGAACTGGCGGAGCGACAATTCCTGGATTCGCGGGCCGCGCACCATCAAGTACGCCGTGGCCATCAACGGGACCCTGAACAATCCCAAGGACACGGATGTCGAGTTCGCGGTGGAGTGCGCCATCCCCTGGCAGTACCTGGGAGGCATGCCGCCGTCCGATCGCGAGATCGGATTCAACGTCGTCAACTGGATGCAAGGCGATAACGAGGGAGTGGCGAGTTGGTCGCGCTTTGTGAGCGCCCCCGGGGAGGTCGGAGAGACAGGGCGGTGGGGCCGGATGCTGATCACGCGCAGTTCCGGGCTGAACGCGGGCGCCGGGACGATGGCCTTGTGCCCGCCCAACCCGGTGGAGCCGTTCATTGACGGCCAGCTCACCGCGCAGGAATGGATGGCCGCGAGTTCCCTGAGTTTCGACAAGCCCGAGCCGCAGTTCGCGCCGTCGCCGCCCACGGCCGGGACGCCGTCGTTCGGCGCGCTGCTCGCCATCTACCGGTATGACTGGGACCCCGCCGCCTTCTGGCAGGAGAACGGCGCGCCGGCGACGGTGGATCAGCCCAAGGAAGGCGCGGGGCCGTGGTACAGCTACACGCGGGTGGACTGGCATCGGGGACAGCTTGATGAAGTCAAGCGCGCCGGGATTGACATCCTCCTCCCCCACTACCGCGGCGACCCCGAGTCGCGGCGGACCTGGGCGCGAACCGGGTTGGACCGGATGACGCAGGCCTTGAAGGAGATGCGGGCGGAGGGAAAGAGCTATCCGCTGATAGGGATGTACCTTGACACCGACGCGCTGAAAGGCGCGAATCTGAAGAGCGACGCGGGCAAGGACCTGATCTCCGGGATGGTCCGCGATTTCTTCCTTCACGTGCCGCGGGAGTTCCGCGCGGAACTGGGTGGCGGCGTGCCGGTGATGCTGGGCGAACCGGCCGGTCTGGCGGATTGGGACGGCGGGTTCATGTCCTATGTGGAGGAGCGCTGCGGCAAGATCGCCTGGCTGGGGAGCGCGGCCTGGCGGGAGAAAGGAGCGGAGGGATTCTACGCCTACGTGCGGCTGGGCACCTCGGGCTTGGGTCAAGAGGGGACGGGCGGGGTGACGGCGCTCTCCATTTCGCCGGGCTATTGCCCGCCGCCCGGGACGTTGGGAGAGGTGCGCCCGCGACGGGACGGCCGGGCCTATCGCGCGGACTGGCAGCGCCTCCTCGCGGCCTCGCCGGAACTGGTGGTGATAGACAGTTGGAACGACTTCGCGAACGGCACGGATATTGCGCCCAGCCGGCAGTACGGGTTCACCTATGCCGACGCGACGCGAGTGGCCAAGGCGCAGTTGGGAAGCGGGCAGGCGCACAGCCTGCGCCTGCTGCAGAGCAATGCGCCCGCGGTGCTCAAGCCGGGCGCGGACTACCTGGTGGAGTTCGTGATCGAGAACAACGGCACGGAGGACATCGAGACCGGGCGGGTGATCACCGCGGACTATCGCATCACGCGGCGCAGCGACGGGAAAGTGGTGCAGCAGCGGGT
>CAZUGW010000362.1:0-775 GCA_964620055.1 uncultured bacterium | reverse complement strand
TCGTCGATGAGGCCGCCCTGCGGCATCCCGATCAGCAGCGGGTCGGGGCGCAGGACGTGCGGGTGCTCGCGGGGCAGATCCGGCGAACGCCGGTGGTGATCACGACGAAGGACTCGAGCGGCCAGCCGCTGCCGCCGGGCGAGTACCTGTTCTCTCTGGTGGTGATCAAGAGCCGCGTGCCGCTGCTGCGCTCGCCGCTGGTGGCGCGGGAGGCGGCCGCGTTGACGGTGCCGATTACCGTGGGCGCGCCGCCGGCGCGGAAGGCGACGGTGATCAGCACATCGCTGCCGTCCTCGATGGAAGCGGGTGCGACCGAGCAGGTGACGGTGCGGCTGCGGAACGACGGGGCGGAGACGTGGAAGGGGGGGGAGACGAAGGTGACGTACCGCTGGCAGTTGCACTATGACGACTCGCCTCAGCCGGACCTCAGGGTCGCGGAGGCCTCTCTTAGCGGAGAGACCGGCGTCCCCATGCCCGAGGACGTAGCCCCGGGCGAGGTGGTGTCGGTCGTGGTCCCCGTGATGGCTTATGTGGGCGGCCCCGAGACCCCGACGCTGCCAATGCTCCACCACTACCGGGTGCAGTGGGACGTGGTGGACAAGGCCGGTTCCTTCACCGGGGCTGGCCAGCCGCTCTGTGACGAGGCCATTCAGATCGTGCGTTCCGACTCCGGCGCCATCGTCGCGTCCGTCTCCGCGCCGCTGGCGATGGACGCGGGCGGCAAGGCCGACGTTGCGGTGGTGGTCGGCAACGCCGGGCAGTCGGCATGGAAGGC
>CAZUGW010000361.1:0-3877 GCA_964620055.1 uncultured bacterium | reverse complement strand
CCCGCCCACCCCGCCGCATGACTGGGGCGGGCACCTCGATACCATTGCCGTGAAGCCCGGCGCGACCATCTACTTCCCCGTCGCCGTGCCGGGCGCGCTGCTCGCGCTGGGAGATGTGCATGCGCTGCAGGCCGATGCGGAGTCATGCGGCACCGGGATCGAGTGTTCCGCGGAAGTGACGCTCACCGCGCGCCGCGTGCCGGAACCGCTGTGGCGCTGCCCACTGATCGTGCGCAATGACCGACTCATCCTCGTCGCCTCGGCCGACACCGTGGACGCCGCGGCGCGGCGGGCGGTGGACGAAATGGCAGGCCTCTTGAGCAAGCTCGCCGGCCTCTCGGACAAGGAGGCCCGCGCGCTCATCTCCACGGTGGGGGATATTCGCATCTCCCAGATCGTGAATCCGAAAAAGACGTGTCGGGCGGTGATGCCGCGGGCGGCGCTGGGGGAGGGGTGGCCGTTCCGTCTGTCATTCCGAGCACCGAAGCCCCGAACGAAGTGAGGGGGAGGAATCAGTCTGGAAATAATCGAGCGCCGCAGGCGCTCACCCCAGTGTGGACAGGGGACTTCGGCACTGCCGTGCCGAAGTAATCCGGACAGACCTGGAGGTGGCCGATGACGAGAGATGAGACACTGCGCCTCCTGCGCGAGCATCGCGAAGACCTGACTCGCCTGGGCGTGGAGTCCCTCGCGCTTTTCGGCTCCACCGCCCGCGACGAGGCCGGCGCGGAGAGCGATGTGGACCTGCTGGTGGAGTTTGTGACACCGCCAGGCTTCGACGGCTACATGAACCTGAAGTTCTACCTGGAAGACCTCCTAGGCCGCGGGGTGGACTTGGTCATGAAAGGCGCGCTGAAGCCTTGGGCCAGGCCGGCCGTGGAGAGAGAGGCGATCTATGTCGCGTAGCTGGCGGCTCTTCCTGCAAGACATGATCGAAAGCGCCGACAAGGTGCGCCGCTACGCCGAGGGATTGAGTCTGGAGTCCTTCCAGCGGGATGAGATGGCCTACGATGCCGTGCTTCGCAACCTGGAGATCATCGGGGAGGCGGCCAAGCACATCCCGCCGGAGATCCGAGATCGCTATCCCGAGGTGGACTGGCGAGGCGTGGCCGGCTTGCGCGACCTCCTGGCCCATGCCTACTTCGGGTTGGATGACCATACGCTGTGGGACATCATCCAGACGAAGCTTCCTGACTTCCTCTCCCAGGCGAATCTCATCGCCGAGGAGCATCCATGAGTCTCGGCAGCGTGGCCGTTCGGGTAGGGTCTCGGGGCTCGGGTTTCGGATCTCGGGACGAGCGGCGTGAAACATGCGCGTTCGCAGGCTAACCGTCGGTGACGAAGACGCGGCGTGTCGGCTGATCGAAGAGGTGAAGTTCGTGCTCGACGACAGGGGCGGCGAGTCGCTCGCGCCTACTGACGTGTGTGCGCTGCTGGCCGATGCGCGCGCTTATCTGCTCGGCGCGTATGTGGAAGGTCAGCCGGCCGGGATGGCCTATGGCTACTGCTTCCCCCGACTCGACGGGCCGAGGCCGATGATGTTCCTATACGAGGTCGGGGTGCTGGAGCAGCACCGCAGGAAGGGGGTCGGGCGCGCGCTGGTAGAGGAACTGAAGCGCCTCGCACAGGAGCGCGACTGCCGCAAGATGTTCGTTCCCACCGCAGCCACGAATGAGCCGGCGATGGCTCTGTACCGCGCGGCGGGTGGCGGGGGCGGCCCTGACCCCAATGCCGCGACGTTCAGGTGGAACTGGCGCGAGTGAAGTCAGGCAAGATGGGTCGCCCGGAGGACCGGGCTCCCACGCCGTGGCAGGAGACAAGCTTCTGCCAATCAGACAAGGGCTTCGGCACTGCCGTGCCGAAGCAATCTGAAGGGACCGGGCTCCCACGCATGGCAGGAGACAAGCTCCTGCCCAACGAACATGTTCCTCATCCCGACAAAGCGTTCGGAGGGGCATTCACATGACCGATCAAGTAGCAGCCACTGTCGTATCCGGCGACGTACAGCCACCCGACGAGACGGGCGTACCTGCCGCGATCAGAGCACAAGCTGCTGAAGCCCACGAGCACGTATATCCAGCTGTGAAGGAAGGTCGCTTCACCGACGCGGCCGCCGCTGGTCGGCAGGTGCTGACTTTGCTGGAGGTGTATCCAAACGCTTACCGTGATCTCGCCTTCTGCATGGAATTGGCTTGGGCGTACTTCGCCGTAGGCATGGAGGCAAAGTCACTAGGGCGCCTTGATGAGGCTATCGCCTGTTTTGACAGTGCCCTGAGAGTGCTACCCCCGAAGTACCAGCACGGCAGCCTTCCTCTTGAGGCGCTCAACCAGCGGACCCTGGTCTACCTTGAGAAGGGTGATCTGAGTCGTTCCATTGACGGCTATCGCGAGCTGCTCGCCCACATAGAGCGGGAGCAGTTTCCTGTCAACAAGTGGGTCTTTTCCTTTGGGCTCGGGCGTCTATTGGAGCGGCGAGGAGGCCCTGATGATCGGGCCAAAGCCATCCATGCGTACGCGCAGGCAATCCGCAGCCAGCCGGCGGGAGATCCCGCTAGTTGGACACATGAGGCCTGTGCCGGCATCGTCCGTTGCTGCTTTGACCTCTCACCCAGTGAAACCCGCCCGTTCTGGGCCTGTTGGATGCAGGGGTGGCGAAGGATCTGGTTCATGGGCCTCGTCGCGGTTGTGGTTATCCTATACGGATTCGCGATCTACCACATGTCACTCGGCGAGTCTCGGTACGCGTGGTCGATCGTAGGGCTCGCCGCGCTACCGCTGCTTATCATTCTTCTGCCAGGGTTGCGCAAGGCATCGGGGCCGGGGTGGTCAATCGAGATGCAGGAGCACCCGGCCCCACTCGGGTTTGCCTTCGACCTCAAGATGCCCGGCGGTGACGACTGAGCTGCGCGCCGGAGAGGGGGACTTCAGCACTCCCGTGCCGAAGCAATCTGGGACGCCAGTCCCCGTGGGATGCACTCATAGAGAGAGGTGAATCATGCAAGGCAAGTCGGTATTCGCAGCCGCGCCGAATGTGATAGAGGTGCGGACGGTTGAGGTGGACGAGTCCAAGCTCGACCCCAAGCAGATGCTGGTGAAGACGCGGTACTCGGTGATCAGCCCGGGCACGGAATTGGACTGCCTCTCCGGGCGAGAGGCGAGTTGGTTCCACATTCCCGCGCCGCTCGGGTACTGCGCCACCACGGAGGTGATCGCCGTCGGCGAGGCCGTGTCCATGTACGCGGTGGGCGATCTGGTGCTGTCCGCCACCCCGCACGCGACCTATGGGATCGTGGACGAGGAGTGGACGCGGGGTAAGGTGCCGGAGGGCGTGGACCTGAAGCTCTCGCCGCTGACGCACATGGCGCTGATCTCGATCACCGCGCTGCGCAATGCGACGGCCGAGCTCGGCGATTATGCCGTGGTGATCGGCCAGGGATTGGTGGGCAATCTCGCGGCCCAATTCTTCCGCGCCCAGGGCTGCCGCGTGATCGCGGTGGATCGCCTGGCAAGCCGGCTGGAGATCTCCACGCGATGCGGGATCGAGCTGACCGTGGACGCCTCTCAGGGGGAGGCGGTGAAGGCCGTGAAGGAGTTAACCGGAGGCGCCGGCGCGGAGATCGTGGTCGAGGCCACCGGGGCCGCGCCCGCGGCCCTGATGGGCGCGGAGATGGCCGCCCGCAACGGCGAGATGATCCTGCTCGGCACCCCGCGGGGAAGCTACGAGGCCGACGTGATCCCATTACTCCGCGCGGTGCACCGCAACGCGCCGAACCTGACGATGAAGGGCGCACACGGGGGCAGCATCCGCTCTTTGCCCGATCCCTATGTGAAGCACTCCCTGGTGCGCAACGCCCGCATCGTGATGGAGATGATGCGC
>CAZUGW010000360.1:0-3881 GCA_964620055.1 uncultured bacterium | reverse complement strand
GGGCAGGAACTGACCTGCGAGGCCTGCGGCGAGACGTTCCTCTACTCTGACGCGGAGCGACAGCGGGACGAGCGAGCCGGGTATCCTGCCCCTCGCGCGTGTGTTACGTGTGTGCGGCAGCGTCGGGCCGCGGGCGCGGCCAAACGCGCCGCGCGGCGCCCCCGAAGGCGTAACTTCGGGCGCTGATGGATTGGGACAAGAACGGGACGGGTGCGCGAGGGCGCACCCGTCCCTGATTTGCGATCACCACGCGAGGCCGTTACCGCTCGGACGGCGCGGGGTCCTCATTCTGGCCGCCCTGCAACTGCAGCAGCCCGTACTCCACCCCGTCCACCAGGGCCTGCCAACTCGCCTCGATGATGTTGGTGTGCACCCCGACCGTGGTCCAGGTCTTGGCGCCGGCGCGGGATTCGACCATGACGCGCACGGCGGCGGCCGTGGCCTGCTCCGGGGCGTCCACTACCCGGACCTTGAAGTCCGTGAGCCGGATGCCCTTGAGTTGCGGGTAGAAGCTCTCCAAGGCCTTCCGCAAAGCACTGTCCAGCGCGTGCACAGGGCCATCGCCCTCCGCGGCCTCGTAGCGGTACTCCCCGTCCACGCGCACGCGCAGCGTCGCCTCGGTGTTGATCTTCCCGGTGCGATCCTTCTCGACGATGACGCGGAACCCCTCGAGGTCGAACCACGGCTGGTAGAGCCCCACGCTCTTGCGCACCATCAGCTCGAACGACGCCTCCGCACCCTCGAACTGATAGCCCGCGTGTTCCATCTCCTTGAGCCGCGCCACGATCTCTTTGGCCTGCGGCGAGTCCTTATCGAACCCCAGGTCGAGCGCCTGGGCCTTGTGGATCACCGCGCTCCGACCGGCCTGGTCGGAGATCAGGTGCCGCCGCTCGTTGCCGACCACGTCGGGCCTGATATGCTCGTAGGTCTTCTGGTTCTTGAGCATCGCGTCCATGTGCATGCCTCCCTTGTGGGCGAAGGCGCTGCGGCCCACATAAGCGTCGCGCTCGGGCGGGGGCATGTTGGCAATGGAGGCGACGTAGTGCGCGACTTCGTAGAGCAGGGCCAACTGCTCCTCGGTCAGGCAGTGTACGCCGAGCTTGAGCTGCAGGTTCGGGATCACGGAGCAGAGGTTGGTCATCCCGCACCGCTCCCCGTACCCGTTGATCGTCCCTTGCACCTGACGGACGCCGGATTGCACGGCGATGAGGCTGTTCGCCACGGCCAGCTCGCAATCGTTGTGCACGTGGATCCCAAGCGGGACCTCCACGGCCTTGCGCGCGGCTTTCACCGCCTCCCGCACCTCGTCGGGCATGGCCCCACCGTTGGTGTCGCAGAGGCAGATCCAATCCGCGCCGGCCTCCGCCGCGGCGAGGAGGCAGTCCAGCGCGTACTCTGGATTGTGCTTCCGGCCGTCGAAGAAGTGCTCGGCGTCGAAGCCGACCTCCAGCCCGTGCGCCTTCACGTACTGGACCGAGTCCCGGATGATGCTGAGGTTCTCCTCCAGGGTGGTGCGGAGCACGTCCGTGACATGCAGATCCCACGCCTTCCCCACCAAGGCCGCGACCGGCGCGCCGAGCTTCACCAGATTGCGCAGACCGGGGTCGTCCTCGGGCGCGGTTTTCGCGCGGCGCGTCATGCCGAAGACCACGAGCTTGGCATGGGGGAGAGGCCGCTCCTGCATTCGCGCGAAGAACTCCATGTCGGTGCGGTTGGTGGGCGCGGAGAACCCGCCCTCGACATAGTGAAGACCCAACTCGTCCAGCTTGTGGGCGATCTTCATCTTGTCGTCGGCGGAGAAGTTAATGCCTTCCGTCTGCGCACCATCGCGGAGTGTGGTGTCGTAGAGCAGAAGGTCGGTCACTGCGGTTCTCCTTGTCTTCCCAGACTGGTATTGGCCGGGGTCGCCCGCCGCACAGGAACATCGCCCGCGCACGCGCGCGGGGCGAAGAGGCCGATGAGACTAATCAACGGGATTCTAGCCCAGATCGGCGGGCCGTGTCAAACGCCGCGGCCTAGCGCCTCTCCCAGATATCGAAATCCTCCAGCCGCCCCACAGGGCGGTATTGCCCCACGATCAGGTCGCGCAGCGCGGGGTAGTTCCCGATGTAGCTGTACGAGTCTCCGCCCCACCCCGTGGCCCACGGCTGGGCATCGTTGTGAACGACGAGGATGAACTTCGGGCGAGTGCGCCTGAGATCGCCCACCGCGAGGTCCCGCCACGACTCCGGCGACCAAGGGGAGAGCAGCAGCGCGTCGTGGATGAACCGACTGGCCGGGGGCCGGTCGGCGAGGAAGTAGACGAGTGGTTCCAGCCCCCAGACGAAGATCGAATCGCTCGGATCCGAGTGACTCTTTACGTACTTCGCGACAGCGACGTCAGCGGGGAAAGAGAAGTAGCCTCCGGGGTTCACGAACTCGGCCAGGTATTGCTCCCGCGGCGTGCTCCCGAGGAGATAGCGGAGTGGGTGCTGGAAGTGCGCCCAGTAGGCGGCGATGACCAGCGCCAGCAGCGCGCCCGCGCACACCGCCGTCATTGCCTTGCGCCCCGCCCCCGCGAACGGCCGCCGCAGCCGCTCCTCCGCGAACATCAGGCCCTCCCCCGCCAGCAGCCCGACCGGCGGCAGCAGCGGCAGCCAGTGATAGGCGAAGTACTTGCCCTGCGCCGCGATGCCAAGGACCATCATCAGCTCCCAGGCCGGCAGGAACCACCAGCGCAGACGGGTACGCCGCTCCAGGACCAGGCTGGCCACGCCGGCGAGGGAGAGCGCGCCGATCAACTGAAGCACCAGGAATTCCCCCCCGAGCAGGAAGCGCAGGACCTTCAGCGGCGCGCCGCCGACGCGAATCCGGCCGTACTCCGAGGTCCAAGTGATCACGATCTGGATCATATCGTTGAGCGTGCCCGCCCGCGCCAGCAGCAGAGCCGTGATCGCGAGCGGCGCCGCGCAGCCGAGAACGTAGCACAGCGCGCGGAGCAGGCGTCCCCTGAGCGGCTCCCCGCGCGCGGCGAGGACGACGAGCAGCGGCAGCGCGAGAAGCCCCGCGACGGTGAACTTGAGCAGCATCGCCAGCCCGACCAGCGCGCCCGCGGCGAACGCGAGGGACTTGCTGTCGCGCTCCTCCGCGAGGAGTGTGAGCAGCGCGGCGAGGGCGAGCGGAAGGGAGGTGAAACCATCGCACTGCGCCGTGTGCCAGTAGTCGAAGCCGAGCGCGTACAAGGCGAGAAAGCAGAACGCGCCGATCACGCCCGCCCGAGGCGACAGCAGGCGCCGGCCCACCAACACGAGCACGGCGGCCGCGGCGAGCGTCCACAGCAGGTCGAGCAATCGCACCGCGAGCATCGAGCGGCCGAAGGCGGCGAAGGCGGCGGCGAAGAGATAGTAGATGCCGGGCGGCTTGATCTCCCACACGTCGCGGTAGAGCGCCCCGCCCCGGCGCAGCACGTCGGCGGTGGTGGCGAACGAGCCGTGGTCGCTGCCGAAAGGATAGACGAGCATCGGCGCGAGGAGAACCGCGCCAAGGAGAGCCAACAGGGCGATAGGGAGATAGCGGGTGCGCGCGGTCATGGGGGGAGGGTTCGACTTAGCCCCCGTCATGCCTCCCACCCATGCTCCCCGATCAGCGGCACGAAGGCCACCGCGCCGAAGGTCTCGGTCTCGAGGCCCGCGCCGCGCTTCGTGAGCCGCGTCAGGGTCTGGCTCCAGCGCGGGCCGACGGGCAGGACGAGGCGGCCGCCGTTGGCAAGTTGCTCGATCCAGGGAGCCGCGACCTTGGGGGCGGCCGCGGTGACGATGATGGCGTCGTAGGGGGCGACGTCGGGATGACCGAGAGTGCCATCCGCGACGACGATCTCGACGTTCGCATACCCCAGGTCGGCG
>CAZUGW010000359.1:0-3887 GCA_964620055.1 uncultured bacterium | reverse complement strand
AACGTCTTGGGGATGCCGTAGGTCTGGGCGACGCGCCGGCCCTCCGTCTCACTCACATCCGCCGCCGCCACGACTTCTACCGGAAGCTCCCGGTACTTGTCGAGATGCATCTTGCCGATCTGTCCGACGCCGATAATCCCGATCTTCACCTTCTCCGCCATGGGGTCTCCTCGCGCGACTCAGTGCGGCCTTGCTTCTTTGCGCGAGGCGACGGTCCTGCTTCGTGATGACTTGGTTGCTCGTGGGTGGAGGCCCGTGCTATAATCCCCACAGCACAGAGAGCGAGGTGGGCGCGATGGCGAATTACGATATCGCGGTAGTGGACGAAATCCGAAGGCGGTTGGATGCGACCTACGAGGAGGCGCTGCTCGGCCTGGAGGCCGGGGATGGCGATCTGGTGCGCTCCCTCGCTGCGGCGGAGCGGATCAAGGCCCAGCGGGACGGCGCGCAGCTCAGCGGCGAGATCATCGGCCAGGCCATCGAGTTGGCGAAAGAGGGCAAGCTCAAAGGGTTGCGCGTGAAGCTCGGCGACCGCGCGGTAGGCGAGGTGCCGCTGCCGAAAGGCCCGGCCGGCGGCGCGCTGGGCGCGGTGCTCTCGCTCCTCCTGTCGCGCGTCTCCGTGGAGTTGGTGTCCGAGGAGCCGTGCGAGAAAGAAGTGGAACCGTAGGGGCACGGCACGCCGTGCCCAGTGTGGGGTTGACGGCAAGATAAGGTGGAACCGTAGTGTACTTCCAGGAAGTTATCTTCGCCCTCGAGCAATTCTGGTCCAGCCGCGGCTGCGTGATCGAGCAGCCCTATGATCTGGAGGTCGGGGCCGGCACGATGTGCCCCGCCACGTTTCTGCGCGTCCTGGGTCCCGAGCCGTGGCGCGTCGGCTACGTGCAGCCCTCCCGCCGCGCCGATGACGGACGCTATGGCGAGAACCCATACCGCCTCTACCGCCACTTCCAGTACCAGGTGATCCTCAAGCCCTCCCCGGACGACGTGCAGGAGCAGTATCTGGACAGCCTGCGCAGCCTGGGATTCGAGCCCAAGGAGCACGACATCCGGTTTATGGAGGACGATTGGGAGTCGCCCACGCTGGGCGCTTCCGGCGTGGGCTGGCAGATCTGGCTGGACGGGCTGGAGATCACGCAGTTCACCTACTTCCAGCTCGCCGGTGGCCTCGAGCTTTCGCCCGTGTCGGTGGAACTGACCTACGGCCTGGAGCGCATCACCATGGCCTTGCAGGGCGTGGACCATTTCAAGGACATCCAGTGGGGGCCGGGGGTGACCTACGGCGAGATCTACCAGATGGCGGAGGCGGAGTGGTCCCGCTACAATTACGAGGCCGCCGACATCGCCGCGGTGCGGCAGACCTTCGAGATGGGCGAGACGGAGGCGCAACGGCTGCTAGGATTGAGCCGCGCGGCAGAGAAAGAGGAGGAGGTTTCTCCGCTGATCAGCCGGAGTTGTATCGTGCCCGCGTATGAGATGGTCCTGCGGTGCTCCCACGCGTTCAACGTCTTGGACGCGCGAGGGGCGCTGAGCGTGCGAGAGCGGGCGACGTACATCGGGCGAGTGAGAAACCTGGCGCGCCAGGTGGCGCGGGCGTACTTGGCGCAAAGAGAGGCGCTGGGGTTTCCCCTGTTGGGGGAGAAGGTGCGGGGATAGGCGCCAGGGTAGTCGCCGTCTTCGGGAGAGGGCATTCGGGCGACGCTTACGGCGTCGCCCTTTTCGTGACTCGGCTTTCGGCCGCCCTCCGGAGTTCGGAGAGTAGGGCAGATGAGACGAATAAGTCTGGGGATCGTCATCGCGGTCGTCTTGTGCGCGGCGTGCAGTGGTGCGCGGGCGACCAGCACACTGAGCTTCAGGGCCGTCTCGGTTCCGACCGCGAACGGCAAGGACGTCGTCGGGAAGGTCATGTGCGGCTCCGCCCTGGTGATGACTCTGCCGGGCCGCGGGGAGGCCTCGCTGGACCGGGCTATGGAGATGGCGCGCCGGCTGGACGAGCTGGCCGACGCGGGGCTGCGCGCGGGCGAGATCAAGGTGGTGAAGGTGAAGCGGGCGCGGATCATCACGGTCCGCGGCGAAAAGCTCATCACCGTGGACCGCAAGACCGCGCGGGCGATGGGGATGAGTCTGGACGGCCTGGTGAAACGCTGGGCCGAGAACCTGCAGGCCCAGTTCGCCCGCCCATATCTCTCCATGCAACCCATCGTGGTCCCGCTGGGCGAGTCGCGAACCGCGCCGGTGCTGGGCAACATCGCCGGCCCTGTCGAGACCGAGATAGACAACCCCGAGCTGTTCAACGCGACGTGGGACGGGACGCAGAAGAGCGTGCTTGTCGCTGGACGGCAGGTGGGGCGCGCCACGCTCACCGTCCTCAACGGCAAGAACACGCTGCACGTGCCCGTGCGGGTGGCGAGGTATGCGGCCCAGCTATCCGGCCCGCTCACCGCAGTGGTCACCGGCAACCCCCCGCCCCCGGAGGTGGTGCAGGCCGCGGCGGAGGCGCGGGTGGAGGCCTGCCTGCGTCTCGAGCCGGGCGCGCAGTGCGACGTGAGCGCATTTCTCGCGGACGTCGCGCCGCCCTCTCCCGGCGCGTCGGCCCAGGTCCCGGTCAACGTCTCGGCAGGCGGGGGGGACTACTTGCCCTATCGCCTGCGACCCACGGTGGCCGTGGCCAACCAGCAGCTCTCCCTGCCGCCGGTCTCGCTCCTGTGGGTGAGCAACTCCCCAGAGCGACTGCTCTCCCACGGCCTGTGGTTCGAGGGCCTGCTGGGCGATAATCAGGCGACGCGGCTGCTCTATCATCACGTCAACAACACCAACGGGCGGGCGATCCTCGCGGTGGAACTGTGGAACCTGGGGACCGACCCCGCCCAGGTCCACGTGACCGCGGCAACAGGCGGCCCCTCCTATGACGAAGCGTGGGTGGGGCATCGCGCGGCGCGGGAGTTTCTGCGCAGCCGCGTCAACGGGGCGGGGTGGGTGGTGGACGTGCCGCCAGGTGCATCGGTGACGGCGATCTCCCAGGTGATGCCCATCGGCTCCGTCGCCAGCGGTGTGGCCGAGTTCCGCGCCCTGGGGCCGGCCAACCTCAGCGTGCGCGTCTACCTCAAGCCGCCCGCCTCCGACATCGGCCCCCGGCCCATAGACCGGTACTACCCGTCGCCGCTGCTGGGGCAATGGCACTATCCCCAGCCGGAGCGTGACGTGACGGCCAGCTACCAGGTGGGCGGCGCGTGGTCCTTCACTACCATCGGGCAGCAACCGGCCATCGGCGTGGCCGACGGGGACCGGCTATTGGGGAGCTACGGCGTCGTGTACAACATCGCGGTCGAACTCTCCAACCCCACGGCCGATGCGGTGGAGGTGGAGCTCATCATGGAGCCTGCCGGCGGCCCGGCCCGCGCAGCGCTGGTAGTGGACGGGCGGGTGACCGAGGTGGCAATGCTCCGCAACACCTCCGAGTCGCCCTTCGCCAAGTATCTCCTCCTGCCCGGCCAATCTCGCACCGTGCACGTCACCACTATGCCGCAGGCCGGATCGAACTACCCGGTGAGGCTGGTGGCGAGGCCGCTGTAGGGGGTGTCTACGCGGAGACGGGGGGAGGCTACGCGCGGGAGACCGAGGAGTCGAGGAGTCGAGGAGTCGAGAGGCCAGGGGGGCCAGGGATTCGGGAATAGGGAATCGGGAATCGGGAGGGGAGGAGGCGAGGGGGAGCGGGTAGCCCCGGACGCTGGCCGGAAGTCTCTGAACTGGGGCGGATTGCGGAGACTTTGAGTCTCCCGTTCGGAGACTGGTAGGGCGAGGAGCGGAGGGCCGGAGGGGCGCGGCCGGTAGGGTCAGGTTGGTCATGTCAGTTCCTCCTGGGTAGATGGAACGGCGAAAAGATCTCAACA
>CAZUGW010000358.1:0-3903 GCA_964620055.1 uncultured bacterium | reverse complement strand
GGCGGGCGAGACCGGATTCGGCCTCGTCGAGAAGCCGGCGCGGGGGTTATAGCACGATGGCCATTCCCCACCGGTACGAATACCTCGCCACCCTCCTGGAGTACCCGACGGAAGGGACCCGGGCGGAGTTGGAGGCCGGCCTGGCGGACCTGCGCACCTCCCGCCCGGAGGCGGCCGAGCTGCTGGGTGAACTGCGCACCTTCCTGGGGACCAACACGCTGGAGACGGCCCAGGAGACCTACACGCACACCGTCGACATCAGCGCCGTGTGCTGCCTGCATGTCGGATACCATCTCTTCGGCGAGGACTACCAGCGCGGCCTCTTCATGGCGCGGCTGCGGGAGAGCCAGGACGAGTTGGGCGTGGAGGCCCACGGCGAGTTGCCCGATTACCTCCCCGTGGTGTTGCGCTGGCTGGCGCGCCTCTCCGATCCCGAGGTCTACTCCGACATGCTCACCGAATGTCTGTTTCCGACGCTGGAGAAGATGACCCAGGGGTTCGCCGACGGTGCAAACCCCTATCGCCATCTGCCCCGCGCGGTGCTGGAAACGCTTCGCCGAGACCTGGCGGAGCGCGCGCGGGCGGCGGCTATGGCACTCTTCCAGATCTTCCCTTAAGCGGAGATCGCGGTGGCCGTGGTCGAATCTCTGCGCCGCTACCTGAAGAGCCGGTTCACCTACTCCAGCCTCTCCTCCCAGTTCCTGGAAGGGCAGCAACTCTTCTTCGGCTCGGTGCCCTGGCACTATGGCATCATCATCGTGCTCACGGGCCATCTCGTCGCCTTCCTGTGCCCCAAGGTAATCCTGGACTTCAACCGCGCGCCGGCCCGATTGTACGCGCTGGAGGTGTTCGGCCTAACCTGCGGGTTGAGTTGCCTGGTGGGGTTGGTGAGCCTGGCCGTGCGGCGCGCGTCGAGCGCCCGTCTCCGCGCGGTGACCACGGTGATGGACATCGTCCTGCTGGCCGTGCTGCTCACCCAGGTCTCCCTGGGCGTGTGGATCGCGCTGACGCTGCGTTGGGGGTCCAACTGGTTCGCCCTCGCGCTGGCCCCCTACCTCTGGTCCCTGGTAGCGCTGAAACCCGACCCGGCGCTGGTACTCGTTCTCCCCTTGGTAGTGAAACTGCACGTGCTCGGCGCGTTCGTGCTGCTCGCGCTGTTGCCGTTCTCCCGGCTGGTGCACATGCTGGTCGTTCCCTGGCAATACCTGTGGGCTCGTCCCCAGCAGGTGATCTGGAACCGCGATCCCAGGCCTCAAGTCGGCCCCGGGGGGCTGGCCCGTCGGTAGTCCGCCGGGTCCCGGGCGAGAGGAGAGACGAGGTGAACTGTGACTGAAAAAGCGCGCGCCCACAGTGTTCTCCTGATGAACACCCTGGCCTTCACGGTCTGCTTTTCAGTCTGGATGATGAACGGCGTGCTCATCACCTTCCTGGTGGACAGTGGGGTCTACAAGTGGGACAAGGCCCAGATGGGATGGTTGATCGGCCTTCCGGTGCTGACCGGTTCCCTGATGCGCCTCCCGGTCGGGGTCTTGACCGATAAGTACGGGGGCCGTATCGTCTACGCCCTGTTGATGCTGATCTCCGCCGTGCCCACCTACCTGATGTGCTACGCCCATACCTACGCCCAGTTTATGCTGGGCAGCCTTGGCTTCGGGCTGGCGGGGGCCTCCTTCGCGGTGGGCATCGCTTATACCTCCGTCTGGTTCAAGCGGGAGCAGCAGGGAACGGCCCTGGGCATCTTCGGCATGGGCAATGCCGGGTCCGCGCTCACCAGCCTAGGCGCCCCTCTCGTCCTCAAGCTGCTCACCCACCAGGGCGCGGCCCTGGACAACTGGCGCACCCTCCCGAAGCTCTACGCCGCGGCGTTGGTGGTGATGGCGGCAGTGTTCTTTCTGTTCACGCATAGCCGACGCATTACGCATCACCGGGAACTGACCCTCCGCGAAAGGCTGGCGCCGCTCCGGCACCTGCGCGTCTGGCGCTTCGGCCTCTACTATTTCCTGGTGTTCGGCGGCTTCGTCGCCCTGGCGCAGTGGCTGATTCCCTACTACGTGAACGTCTATGCCATGAGCGTGGCCACCGCCGGGTTGATGGCCTCCATCTTCAGCCTTCCGTCCGGCGTCATCCGCGCCCTGGGGGGCTGGATGTCGGATCGCTTTGGCGGGCGCACGTGCATGTATTGGGTTCTCGGGTCCTGCCTCGTGGGGTGCTCTCTCCTCATCGTGCCCCGGATGAACATCGAGTCCCCGGGGGAGGGGGTGATGGCGGCGCGGGCCGGGACGGTGACCCGCGTGTCTCCCGCGCAAGTCGTCATCGGCGACAAGCAGTACCCGCTCCGGGTGAAGCCGGCGGCCTCCGCCACTCCGCGCGAGGAAGGTATGCTGGTCTTTCCGACCGCCACGTTCTGGCAGGATCCCGTGGTGCGCCCGGGAGAGACGGTGAAAAAGAAGCAGCTCCTCGCCCGCGGCGCCACCCAGATCTACTTCCAGGCGAATGTCTGGATCTTCACCGGCCTGGTCTTCTTCGTCGGCCTCATGATGGGCCTTGGAAAGGCGGCGGTATATCGGCTCATCCCGGATTACTTCCCCCAGGATGTCGGCGTGGTGGGAGGTATCGTGGGGGTGCTGGGCGGACTGGGCGGGTTCTTCTGCCCCATCGCCTTCGGTTACTTGCTGAAAGCGACCGGGATCTGGACCACCTGTTGGATGTTCTTCGCCCTCCTGTCCGCGGTCTGTCTGGTCTGGCTGCACCTGGTCGTGGACCGCATGATGAAGGAGAACGTCCCCGTATTGATGCGCCAGATCGAAGCGGGTCAGGCGGCGGAGCCCAGCGAGGCGGCGTTGCGAGAGGCAGATCGCGCGAACGGTCGCGCCGGGAAAGAGGGCCGCGTACGAGAGCGCGACCTGATCCCTTTGGTAGAACCTGAGAGGCGGGACTGAGTGACTATGACCAAGGCAAAGATCGGGGCGGGCGAAGCGGCGGTCGTCTCACGCTGGGACCCGGAAGACGCGGAGGCGTGGGCCGCGGGCGGGGCCCGCCTGGCCCACCGGACGCTGTGGATCACCACCGGAGCGCTCACACTGTCCTTTGCCACCTGGTTCATGTGGAGCGCGATGGTGGTGCGCCTGCCGGAGTTGGGATTCGATCTCACCGTCTCTCAGCGCTTCTGGCTCACCGCCGTCCCGGGTCTGGTCGGGGCGACGCTGCGCATCCCCTACTCCTTCCTCGTTCAGATGTTCGGCACCCGGCTGGTGGTGACGCTGGCCACCGCCTCCCTGCTGATCCCGAGCGTGGGCATCGGGCTGGCCGTGCAAGACCCCAAGACGCCCTACTCGGTCCTGCTGCTCCTGGCTGCCTGCGCGGGCCTCGGGGGAGGCAACTTCGCCGCCTTCATGTCCAGCACCAGTTACTTCTTCCCCAAGGCCAGGCAGGGGACAGCCCTCGGGATCCAGGCCGGCATCGGGAACTTCGGCGTCAGCATCACGCAGTTCCTGACGCCGCTGGTGATCGGCGCCTCCCTGTTTGGCGGCCTCGGGGGCGGCCCGCTCAATTGGACGAAGGGAGAAGCGGTAAAGCAGATCTGGATGCAGAACGCGGCCTTCATCTGGGCGCTTCCGGTGCTGGTCTTCACGGTCGCCGCGGCCCTGGCCCTGCGGAACCTCCCAGTCACCGGCGCCTTCGGTGAACAGGCCGTGATCTTCCGACGCAAGCACACCTGGATCATGACCTCGCTTTATCTGATGACGTTCGGGTCCTTCTCCGGGTTCTCGGCTTCGTTCGCGCTGCTCATTCGCGAGGTCTTCGGCAAGCTGCCGAATGCGCCGGACCCGTTGAAGTACGCGTTTCTGGGCGCGCTGATCGGCTCCGCGCTGCGCCCCGTCGCCGGCTGGCTCTCCGACAAGA
>CAZUGW010000357.1:0-3911 GCA_964620055.1 uncultured bacterium | reverse complement strand
GGCCCGGCGGTGAGTACCAGCGCCCCCAGAAAGCCGAGGCTGATGAGGACATACCGTATCGGGAAGGCGGTGTCCGCCGGCGCCAGCGACGGCGTGACTAGCAGATACCGCTCCAGGCCCATGCCCGCGAGCGCGACCAACGCCACTGCGCAGAGCGTCGCGGGCCGCTCCTTCATCTCTCGCACCACCAGCAGCGCGAACACGCCGAGATAGCAGGTGAAGAGCAGGACCCAGGACAGCGTGAGCCACGGCTGGAGGCGAATCCGCGGAATCGCGAACACCACCTCCGGCGGCAGGTTCTCATACCAGATCGGCAAGGCCTGGCTGTAGAAGAAGTAGGTCATGGCCATCGCGAAGGCCATCAGCAGATTGCCGAGATCGCGGAACTGGCCCGTGCCTACGCGCTCTCTCACCCCCAGCCACCCGCGCAGCAACACGGCCATCACCGCCAGGGCCGCGATCCCCAGATACAGCCCGCCCAGCGCGAAGTACCCACCAAACAAGGCGCTGTGCCACGCCGGCGCCAGCGACATCACCAGATCGAAGCCGAGCAGCGTGAACACCCAGATGTAGGTGAAGAGGAGGAGTACGCCAATCACGGTGAGCCTCCGGCTGGCGTCCTCTCGCCGATACGCGCGCACGAAGGCGAAGCTCAACACCGTCAGCAACAGCAGGCTCAGCCCATCGCGCACGAACATGAACCGCGCGTTCAGCCACCAGGCGCGGTCGCCCAGATCAGTGCCGATCCACGGGAACAGGTAGCGCCGGCCCAGGAAGAGCGCGCCGAACACGAGCAACAGCACCGGCAGGAAGCGCGTCATCGCGTGCCCCATCTGGTTGATCGGCGCGGTCCAGGTGGCGCGGGCGACGCGGAAGGCGACGCTCCAGGTCACCGCACCGCAGGCCAGGCTCGTCCAGAACAGGAAGTTGATGAACAGCGCGCGCCAGGCCGCGGCCGGGTCCGCGCGCAGGCCGGTGGCGAAGGCGAGCGCTCCCACCGCGACCCCCAGCGCGGCGAGCGAGTACACCCAGGTCGGAACCGGGCGCGGCAGGTCGCGGTCTTCAGTTGGCCGCGCGTGGGTGTTCATGCACCTCCTCTGCTCCGGCCGCGCGCAGCAGGGCCGTAACAGATGCGATCTGTCCCGGCGCGCAGGTGACCACCAGGCCGAACTTGTCCTCGCCGAATCGAGGGTCATAGGTGATCGGCACGGGCCTCGGAAACAGACGCGCGAAACCCAGCACCGCGAAGAACGCGGTCAGCCCACCCAACAGCACCGTCAACTCGAACCCGATCACACAGTACGGCAAGACCGATTCCGGGAACTTGCCGCCCACGATCAACCCGTAGAGCAAGGCGCTGCCAATGCACATCCAGAACCCCAGAATGGCCCCCGTAATTCCCCCCGCCAAAGTCAGGAACCGCACCGGGCTGCCCCGCCGCGGCAGGAGCGGATCGAGTTCCGGCAGCCCCGCGGGCGAGTACACCTCCACCTTTTCCATCCCCAGGTCCCGCAACCGCCGCAGGGCCTCGGCCAGGCCGCGGACATCGCCGAACACGGAGGTGACGCGGCTCCCGTTCATGCCACCGCCTCCAGCGCCTCGGACACCTGCGGCTCCTTGCTCTCCGCGATGGAGACGACGGGCAGGTGCTTGGCGAACAGCAGGAACCAGAAGAGGAACCAGCACATCGAGGCCAGGCTGATGGTCACCTCCACCCACGTGGGGTGATAGCCGGACCAGTTCTCCGGCATGAAGTCATGCGCGGTGGCGGTGACGACGATTACCCACCTCTCCAGCCACATGCCCAGCAGTACCAGGAACGAGATCACGTACAGCGAGACGAGGTTGGTGCGCGCCCACTTGAAGAAGAAGGCCATCGGCGCGATCCCGTTGCAGAACACCATCGCCCAAAAGGCCCAGGCATACCCCTGGGTCATCCGCCAGGCCGTGAACTGCCGCTCGAAGATATCCGCGCTGTACCAGGAGATGAAGCTCTCCACCGTGTAGGCCCAGAACATGATCGCCCCGGTGAGGATCATCAGCAGCGCGGCCTGCTCCAGGTGCGCCACGCGGATCACCCTCCGCAGATTCAGGAAGCGCCGCAGCGGGATCAGCAGCATCACCACCATCGCCAGGCCGGAGTGAATCGCCCCCACCACGAAGTAAGGCGCGAAGATGGTGCTGTGCCACCCCGGCAAGAGCGAGACCGCGAAGTCCCACGACACCACGCTGTGCACCGAGATCACCAGCGGCGTGGCCAAGGCCGCCAGGCAGGCGTAGCCGCGGAGGTAGTGCCGCCACTGGTCATACTCCCCCGTCCAGCCCAGCGCGAGCAGGCCATAGATGCGATGGCGCCGGCCGGTAGTGGCGTCTCGCACCGCGGCGAGATCGGGGATGAGGCCGGAATACCAGAACACCACGCTGATGATCAGATAGGTCGTCACCGCCACCACATCCCACACCAGCGGGGACTTGAAGGCGGGCCAGAGGTGGCGCTGGTTCGGGTAGGGCAGGATGAACCAGAACACCCACACCCGGCCCAGGTGGATCAGCGGGAAGAGGCCCGCGGTCATCACCGCGAACACCGTCATCGCCTCCGCGCTGCGATAGATGGCGTTGCGCCAGCGCACCCGGAAGAGATAGAGAATCGCGGAGATCAGCGTCCCCGCGTGGCCGATTCCGATCCAGAACACGAAGTTGGCGATGTACGTGCCCCAGCCGATGGGGTGGTTGATGCCGATCACGCCCATCCCCGCGCAGATCTGATATCCCCACACCACGCCGCCCACGATGATCCCGAGCAGCATTAGCCCCACCGCGACCCAGTAGGGCCGCCTCCCCGGGCTGAGGGCGGCGATCACGTCTCGGTTGTAGTCGCGCAGGGTCAACTGCGTCATCGCTCACCCCGCCTCCGGGGGGACAGGCTCCCCGGTCGCCGCAGGCGACCCAGGGGTGCCTGTCCCCGCTGCCAGGTCGTTGACCACCTTCTTGAGATAGAAGACCGCGGTCTTCGTGTTCAGCTCCGGCAGCACCTGGAAGCGGCGCGCGTTCCCACGCACGAGCTGCGACACTTTCGAGTTCGGGTCCAGCAGGTCGCCGAAGGTATAGACTCCGGCGGGGCAGGCCTGGGCGCAGGCCGGGATCACCTCCCCGTCCCTCACTTCGCGACCTTCCCGCGTCGCAAGGTGCTCGATGTCCCGAATGCGCTGCACGCAGAAGGTGCACTTCTCCATCACCCCGCGCACTCGCACCGTGACATCGGGATTGAGTTGCCAGGTGAGCGATTCCGGCCAGTCGTAGTTGCGCCAGTTGAAGCGCCGCACCTTGTAGGGGCAGTTATTGCTGCAATACCGCGTGCCGATACAGCGGTTGTAAATCTGCTGGTTCAACCCCTCCTCGGTATGCGCGGAGGCGAAGGTCGGGCACACCGGCTCGCACGGCGCCGCGTCGCAGTGCTGACAGAACATGGGGAGGAAGGTGGCGGGCGAATGCGGCGCGCTCCAGTCGAAGTAGCGCGTCAGGCGCAGCCAGTACATCTCCCGCCCCTGGGCCACCCACTCCTTGCCCACCACCGCCACGTTGTTCTCCGCATAGCAGGCGGCCATGCACGTCTCACAGCTCACGCAGCGGCTCAGGTCCACCACCATCGCCCAGCGGTGGTGCTTATGCGGATGCCCCGGGTAAAGGTCGCGCTCTGGATCATAACCCTCCGGCAGCGGCCACCGGATCGGTCCAGGGGGCAAGTTCGGAAGCTGCGAAAGCCGCACCACTTCCACCAAATCCCGCCCGTGCTGGCCGGTGCTGCCGTCGGTGGTCACGAGCGGTTCTATGCGAGGTTGCGGCGACACTCGTAGGGGCGACCCGTTGGGTCGCCCTCTGGTGTCTGGATGCGACCCGTTGGGTCGCCCTCT
>CAZUGW010000356.1:1846-3929 GCA_964620055.1 uncultured bacterium | reverse complement strand
TCGCGGAGTCGATGATTCCCGTGCTGAAGTCGATCGTCGAGGCGGTCAAGGACGAGGACGCGAAGGTGGCGAAGATCACCGCACTCGCGAAGGCGATGGACGAAGAGCAGACGAACAAGGTGCGCATGGCACTGCGTCTGCTCGCCGGTCTTCCGGGACTGCCCGAGGGCGCAATGAAGGCACTCGCCGACGCGGCCGGCATGGAGTGGCCGGCTCCCGACGAGACGGCGATGACGAAGGTGGCGCACGAAGCCGCGGTCTCGGCTGCGGTCACGAAGGCGGTCGCCGAGGCGCTGGTCAAGGCCAAGCTGCCCCCGGCCCGGATCATCAAGACGGCGGACGGCGTCGAGATCGACCTGTCCAAGATCCCCGAGGACCAGCGCGCGCCGTTCGAGGCGATCGTGAAGCATGCCGATGCGCAGAGCGCGGCTCTCGCGAAAGAAGTCGCCGAGCGCACGCACCGCGACCTCGTGACGAAGTCGAAGGCGGAATACCCGCACCTCGACCACGCGAAGGTGGCGACCGTGCTGCAGAAGAGCGCGGGCCTCGACGCGGCGACCTCAAAGCTGCTCGGCGAAGTGCTCAAGCAGGCCGAGGAACTCGCGAAGGCGGGCGGCACTGGCGAGCTGGGCAGCGGCGGCGCGGGCGGCAGCGGCGGCGACGCCTGGTCGAAGATCGAAGCGGGCGGGCGCGCGATGCTCCAGAAGAGCGACGGCAAACTCACGATGCAGCAGGCCACCGACGAGTTCATGAAGACCGCGGAAGGCCGCGCGCTCTACGTCGAGCACCGAGCGGAGCAGACCGCGCAGCAGTAGATCTGGCACCCCGAGAACCCACCAGGACAACGACCGACAGAGGAGACACCAGATGGCCTACGAAATTCCAGGGTTCTGCGTCGGCGTCGAAGTCGCCGCCGTCGATCTTTCCGCTGCGCAGTTCCGCGCGGTGAAGTTCACGGCGACCGGCTGGGACCTCGCCGGAGCTGGCGAGCAGGCGGTCGGGTTCGTGCAGAACGACCCGACATCCGGCAGGGTCGCCGAGGTGCTGATCGATGGCGTCACGAAGGCAATCGCGGGCGCGGCGTTCGCGAAGGGCGCGAAGCTGATGACCAACGCCACCGGGCGACTCATCACCGCGACGGCGACGAACCACATCGTCGCGCAGGCGCTCGCAGCGGCCGGCGCGCTCGACGAGATCGTCTCCGTGATCGCAACCTACAAGGGCGTCGCGGCCTAGCCGCTCGGTTGAGTCGAAGAACCCGCACGAGCACCAGGAACCACACAGGAGACTGAAAGATGCCGCAGCCGACCGCCAGCCAAGTACACGTCGACCGACCGCTGACCAACATCAGTATCGCGTACATGCAGAACGCGATGGGGTTCGTCGCGGACAAGGTGTTCCCGGTGGTGCCGGTCGCAAAGCAGAGCGACAAGTACTTCACCTACGACAAGCGGGACTGGTTCCGCACCGAGGTGCAGGAACGCGCGCCCGCATCGGAGTCCGCCGGCAGCGGCTTCCGCATCGACGCGACGCCGACCTACTACGCCCGCAAGTACGGGGTGCACAAGGACATCGACGACGACACGCGCGCCAACGCGGACGCGCCGATCGACATGGACCGCGATGCGACCGAGTGGGTCACGCAGCAGCACCTCGTCAAGCGAGAGGTGCTCTGGGCGTCGAAGTACTTCGTCACCGGCGCCGGCTGGTCGGAGACCTCGCCCACGGACTGGGACACCGGGCCCTCGACGCCGATCTCGGACATCACCGACAGGATCGTGGCGATCGCCGCCGCGACCGGATACCGACCGAACACGCTGGTGATCCCGCCAACGGTGTTCATGGCGCTCAAGAACCACGCGGACGTGCTCGACCGCATCAAGTACACGCAGACCGCGAGCGTCACGGCGGAGATCCTCGCGCGCCTGCTCGAGGTCGACCGCGTTCTGGTCGCCTGGGGCGTCCGCGACACCTCGGCCGAAGCTGCGGCAGCGTCCGCGATCGACTTCGTGCTCGGGAACAACGCGCTGCTCGTCTACGCCGCGCCGTCGCCCAGCATCCTCAAGCCGTCGGGCGGCTACAC
>CAZUGW010000356.1:0-1836 GCA_964620055.1 uncultured bacterium | reverse complement strand
CTGGACCGGGCTCCTCGGGCCGGGCGCGTACACGGGTCCGGCGATCTCGCGGATCCCGATGCCGCTCAAGAAGGCGGAACGCGTCGAGGGCGAGATGGCCTACGACCAGAAGCTCGTCGCGGCCGACCTCGGCCACCTGTTCCTCACCGTCGTGACCTGATCGCCGGTGGCGGTTTGACTGAACCGGCCACATACCGCGCGCTCCGGCCCTTCCGGTACCAGGGTATCGACTACAAGGCCGGGGACCCGCTGCCGCACAAGGCGCGCATGTGGATCGACCTGCGCAGTCTGCAGCGGCGGGGAGACGTCTCGTGGGAGCCGGGCAACCCGCAGGACCCGAAGGCAGCCCCAGCGCCCGTCTCCGGCCCGTCAGATGACGTCGCTGTCGACGCTCAAGAACCGGACGAAGAGGCCCAGCCGAGCCCCGAGGGCGGTGCGCGCGGTGGCAAGCGTCGAAAGCGGGCGGCGCCGTAGCCGGTCAGCCGCATGCCCCTCTCACTTATCGAGCAAGTCCGCCTGAACATCGGCGACCTCGGCACCCCGCCGTTCCTGACCGACGCGCAGATCCAGCACTTCCTCGACCAGGAGGCGGACAACGTCGACCAGGCGAGCGGACGCGCAGCCGTGGCGCTGGCGTTCCTCTTCGCCACCAAGGCGGACCAGACGACTGGCCGCATGTCGATCGGGTTCTCGAAGCGTGCCGATGCCTACCGCCAGATGGCGATCGACTTCGGTGTCGACGGCGTGCAGACGGCGCCGCCCTACGTCGGAGGCGTGTCGGTTGCAGAGGCGGAGGCGTCGCGGCAAGAGACCGACCTCATCCAGCCGGCCTTCACCCGTGACCTGCACGACGATCGCAGGGCGGAGGTGCCCGATGCCGGCAGCGAGTAGCTCGGTCCGCGACACCGATCGCGGCTTCCGGCGCATCATGAAGATGCTGACCCGTGACGCGAAGCGAGCCCGTGTCGACGTCGGGTGGTTCGAGAAGTCGAAGCACGAGGACGGCACTTCGACCGCTGAGATCGCCACGCACCACGAGTACGGCGCACCGAAGGCCGGCATTCCGGAGCGCTCGATGCTGCGCGCGACGGTCGACGCGAACCGACTGGAATACAAGCGTTTGCATGACGACGCATGGGGCCGCGCGATCGATGGCAGCGAGTCCATTGAGAAGGCGTTGCTGCGCTTCGGGCACAAGATCCGCACCGACGTCGTCCTGCGGATCACCAAGGGCATTCCGCCCGGGATCAAGCACGCGAGCGGCAACCGCGAGGCTGGCACGAAGGCGTTGATCGAGAGAGGCGTGATGCGCGACCAGCTCGACGTGCGGGTGAAGACTGGCACCGCGGCGGGCCTATGACCATCCCGGAGATCGCCGAGCACTTCGCGACCGTGACGCGGCGCCGGCGTGCGGCGGGCGCGTACGTCGACGGGCTCTGGGTCGACGGGGCCTCGACGGACGCGGACATCGTGGCGAGCGTTCAGCCGGCATCGCATCGCGATCTGTTGCGACTCCCCGAGGGGCTCCGGACGCGCTCGACGGTGGCGGTGATCACCGACGACGACCTGCAGACGGCGAACGAGGCGCTCAAGCAGGCGGCCGATCGCATCGTGTACCAGGGCGAGGAATGGGAGGTGCAAGTCGTCGACGACTGGACGATGGGCGCCGTCGACCAGCTCGGGCACCGGGACTGCTTGGCGCAGCGCGTTGACCGCGTCGGAGCGGCGATCCCATGACAACGGGCTCGCAGTCGAGTACAAGGGAGGCCAAGCCATGAGTCTCGAAGACGTCGTCAACGTTCAGATCACCCGCCGCACCACGGCGGTCGAGCGCGC
>CAZUGW010000355.1:2567-3929 GCA_964620055.1 uncultured bacterium | reverse complement strand
GCAGTGCCCAAGCAGAGGGAGTCAGATGGGCACGGCATGCCGTGCCCCTACGCTCCCACCCGCTCCGTAATCCTCTCGATCCTCGCCCAACTCGCCGCCGCAGGGGTGGTGTCAGCGATGCCCAGAATGAAGTGCGGCCGGCCGGCGACGAGGGTGAGGGTCTCGTCGAGCAGGCGGTCGAAGTCGGCCTCCGGCATGGCCTCCTCGAGCAAGGCCACCGACGGGATGCCGCCCCAGATGGTGATTCCAGGGAGGCCGGCGATGGCCTCGGCGAGGGTGAGCTTGGTCATGGGCGCGGGGCAGAGCGAGTCGGCGATGTCGAACCCGGCGCGGCGGTAGAGCGGCAGCAGGCCCTGGTTCTCGCCGTCGGTGTGGGAGAGCAACAGCTTGCCGTTGCGGAGCGAGAGCGCGGCCAGCTCGGATAGCCACGGGAGGAGGTGCGCCTCGAAGAACGGCGGGTAGGTGATGGTGGCGTCGTAGTTCGCGCCGAAGAAGATCACCTCGGCCGGGCTGGACACCAGCGCCGCGAACATGGCGCGAAACCAGTTCTCCATCGCCGCGCAGAGGGAGGCGAGGCGGTCGGGGTAGTCGTGCAACGCGAGAAAGAACTCGGTCGGGTCCATCAAGTCGTGCAAGATGTGGTGCATCGGCCCCGCACCGGAGTTGCCGTAGGCCACGGCCACGCCCGCGTCGCCGACCCAGTCCTGCCAGGCGCGGTACTGCGCGTGGGTGGGCACGACCTCCAGGTGCGAGAAGATGAACTCGAGCGCGGGCAGGTCCGCGGGGGTCTTGAGGGCGTGCTCCTTGACCCAGGAGATAGAGATGCCGGCCCGCTCCATCTCCTCGGTGAACGCGAAGGCGCAGGACACCGCGCCGACCGGCGTGTGGTAGGTGACGTGGGTGGTATCGCCCTCCACGCGCACCTCGCGCTCCACCTCGCGCAGGTGCGTCTCGAAGGGCAGGGTCCGCAGCCGGTAGATCCCGAGGCCGCGGTCAATGTCATCGTCCGGGCTGCGCAGATCGCGGAAGTCCGGCACCACCGCGTGGTAGCCGACGCCCATCGCGTCGGTAAGCTCGCGCAGACTCATTCCGTGGAAGCGCGCTGGCAGCGTGCCCGCCCGCGCGTTCGCCTTGTGCCACAGATCCAGCCGCGGCACCCAGGGGAGGCGGTCCGGGACCTGCCCGTGGCAGGCCGCGAGAATACGTTGTTTGTGCGTCACGACGTCACATCCCTCGGTAGGGGCACGGCATGCCGTGCCCTGGTATCTCACACCGTCTGTCCCTGAGGGCACGGCATGCCGTGCCCTGGTATCTCACACCGTCTGTCCCTGAGGGCACGGCATGCCGTGCCCCGGTATCTCA
>CAZUGW010000355.1:0-2467 GCA_964620055.1 uncultured bacterium | reverse complement strand
GGTATCTCACACCGTCTGTCCCTGAGGGCACGGCATGCCGTGCCCCGGTATCTCACACCGTCTGTCCCTGAGGGCACGGCATGCCGTGCCCCTACGGGGGCCGATCGCGTCAGTTGTCCTTGAAGCTATTCTTCTTGACGAAATCCATCAACTCATCGAGCTGCGCGTAGGCGACGGAAACGCAGTTGTCCGCACACCCGTAGTACATCGCGAGCCGGCCTGTCTCCTTGTCGAGAAGCGTGGCGACGGGGAAGACGACGTTCGGCACGTCGCCGACACGCTCGTAGTAAGTGGTGGGGGCGAGGAGGTACCGGCGGGTGCGGTGGATCACCTTCCACGGGTTCTCCAGGTCGAGCAGGGCCGCGCCCGCGCAGTAGATGTAACCCGAGCAGGTGATCTTCACGCCGTGGTAGATCATCAGCCAGCCCTCGTCGGTCTCGATCGGAACCGGCCCCGCGCCGATCTTGCGGGACTGCCACCCTCCCCGCGGGCCGAATACCCAGCGGTGTTCGCCCCAGTGCACCAGGTCGGGGCTGGAGCAGACGAAGATGTCGCCGAAGGGCGTATGCCCCGGGTCGCTGGGGCGGTGGAGCAGCAGGTACTTGCCGCCGATCTTGCGCGGGAAGAGCACCGCGTTGCGGTTGAACGGCGGCAGCACGTTCTCGATGAAACGAAAGGTCTTGAAGTCCGTCGTCTCGGCCATCCCGATGCAGGGGCCGTGGTACTCGTTGCACCAAGTAATGTAGTACTTCCCCTCGATCTCCGCGATGCGGGGATCGTACCCCTCACCCTGGTCCGGCATGTCCGGGTCGGCCCAGGGGATGACGAGGCGGTTCGGGTCAATCGCCCAGCTCAGCGCATCTTTGCTCCAGCCCACGTGCAGCCCGGTCGAGCCGTCGTTCATATCCACGCGGAACACCCCGGCGTAGCTGTCGCCGAAGGGGACGACGGCGCTGTTGAAGATGGTGTTCGCGTGGGGCACGGCCTCCGGCGTGACGATGGGATTGCCCTCGTAGCGGGTGAAAACGGTCTCGTTTGCCATTTCCGGTGTCTCCAGGTCGCTTGATTGACAGCTCCCGGCCCAAGGCGGACGGGCGGCGGACTAGGTTTACGCTCAGGGGAGGGGAGTATCCTGCAAGGGGTAAGAAGCGGCGAAACCAACGCTGAATCAAAGATTTCAAATGAAAGATTAACAATATTAATAATATGAGTTGACAAGTGGTGCAATCGCTGCTAATCTAACGGCGAGGTCATTGAGATTATGAAGAAGCAGATCGCGAGCTGTCCGAGTTGTGACCGGCCCCTGCAGGTGACGGAACTTACCTGTTCGGCGTGTGACCTGCGGTTGCACGGGCGGTTCGAGCGGGGGTGCAAGTTCTGCGCCCTCGACCCGGAGCAGCGGCGGCTGCTGGACGTCTTCCTGAGCTGCCGCGGGGTGGTGCGAGACATGGAGAAGGCGCTGGGGCTGTCCTACCCCACCGTCCGAGGCCGCGTGGACGCGCTGCTGGTCGCACTCGACTACGCCCCCACCAAGGAGGAGGCGGAGACGCGGGAGGACCGGGCGGTCAGGCGGCAGGAGATCGTGGAGCGATTGGCGGCGGGGGAGTTGACCGCGGAGGAAGCCGCGGCGGCGTTGAGAGAAATCGGCAAGGAGGCACGAGGATGAATGAGGAGCGCACGAAGATTCTGGAGATGCTCCAGCAGGGGCAGATCACCGTAGAGCAGGCGGACCGGCTGCTGGAGGCCCTGGAGCAGAGCCTCACGGCGGAGGCCCCTCCGGAGAAGAAGGAGCCGGCCGAGGCGCCCGTGACGGACTGGGGCGCGTTCGGCCGCAACCTGGCGGAGCAGATCAAGCGAGAGATGGGAGGCGTGGTGCAGATGATCGAGCAGCACGCGGCGCATATCACGGCGCGGCCGCCCAAACCGCCGCGGCCGCCGATTCCACCGCGGCCCGGGCGTGCTGCTCACCTCCCTCGAGAGCGGCGACTGGCTAGAAGAAATACGGGTCGAATGTACCAGCGGCGGCCTCGAGTTCGTTGGGACCGACGAGGCCGAGGTGCGGGTGCTGGTGTATGGGCAAAACGGCAGGGTCAGACCCGGCGAGTCGGGATGGGAGCAGGCCCTTCCCTGGGAGTCGCAGCGCGAGGAGTCGCGGCTCGTGCTCACCCTCGGCTCGGCCCAGGACCCGAAGGCCACCGACGGCCTCTCGTTCCGCGTCGAGGTTCCATCCGCCACCCGCGTCTCCGCGGAGACCGGCGGGGGAGACATGTCGGCGGCGTCGCTAACCAGGGACGTGTCGCTGACCACGCGCGGCGGGAACCTGTCCTGCGCCGATATTGAAGGGAGCGTGACCCTGGACACGGCCGGCGGAAACCTGAACGTCAACGATGTGCAGGGGCAGGTTGCGGTCACCACCCGAGGCGGCGACGTGTCGGTGCAAGACGTGGAGGGCGACGTTGCGGTCGAA
>CAZUGW010000354.1:0-3931 GCA_964620055.1 uncultured bacterium | reverse complement strand
CCGTCGCTCGGGGAGGCGCGGCGCGCGCACGGCGCGGCTCTCGCGGCGGAGCATACGTGGGACCGCGTCGCGGAGCTGTACCTGAGCATGTATCGCGCGCATGGAGTGACGTGATGGCGCGCACGGTCACCGTCATCACCACCGTCTACAACGAAGCCCGGAGCATCGGCCCTCTCCTCGATTCGTTGCTCGCGCAGTCCCGGCAGCCGGAGGAGATCATCATCGTGGACGCGGGGTCCACGGATCGGACGCCGGAGATCATCGCGGAATATCTCGAGAGGGGTCTGCCTGGGAAGCTGATCGTGGAGCAGGGCGCGAGTCGCTCCCGCGGCCGCAACCTGGCCATCGCGCAGGCCTCCGGAGAGATCATCGCGAGCATTGACGCGGGGTGTTTGGCGAAGCGCGATTGGCTGGAGGAGTTGGTCGCGCCGTTCGAGGCGCCGCGCCCGCCGGACGTGGTCTCGGGGTACTACGCGCCGGACGCGCACACGGTACTCGAGGAGGCCATCGCCGTGGCCACCGTCCCGCCGCCGGAGGAGGTGAAGGCCGACAGCTTCCTCCCGTCCTCGCGGTGCGTCGCGTTCACCCGCGCGGCCTGGTGGCGCGCCGGCGGCTACCCGGAGCACGTGGAGTATGCGGAGGACACGCTCTTCGATCTCCAGATGAAGGAGGCGGGTTGCCGCTTCCAGTTCCAGCCCTCCGCGCTGGTGCGCTGGCAGATGGCCGCCACGTTCGGCGGAGTGTTCCGGCAGTTCCACCGCTACGCGCGGGCCGACGGCGAACTGGGGCACTGGTTCGTGCACTATCAGAAGGCCTATCTGTTCTTGGGCCTGCTCCTGGCGAGCATGGTCACCGCGTGGACCAGCCACTGGCACGGCCTGTCGGTGGGCGCGCAGGTCGCGTTCGCGCTGCTGATCGCGCTGTACGTGACGCGCTATGCCGTCCGCGCGCGGCGGCGGGGGGCGCACTGGGACGCGGCCCTGCTCTCGTTCCTGGTGAACCTCACGGTGGACACCGCGCACGCGTTCGGCTACACGGCGGGCCGTCTGCGCCGCCGGCCGGTGCACGCGCCCCTGCCGGCCGACCGGCCGCTGTCGGTGGCGCAGATCACCTACACCTACCAACCCCTCGCGGGCGGGGCGGATGTCTATGTCTCGCAACTCGCGGAGATGATCGCCGCGGCCGGGCATCAGCACGTCGTCTATCAACGCCGGGCCGAGACCGAGGCGCCGGAGGTGCGCTTCGTCCCCAACCCGCTTCAAGGCAAGCCGTTCGAGTTCTGGACGCAGAGCCTGGGACTGTTCCGGCTGTGGCGGGAGTTGATGTCTTACGATGTGGTGATCTGCCATTATCCCCCCTACTTACTTGCGATTTGGCTGATGAGCCTGGTGACGCGCGGCCCGGTGCGGGTGGGAATTTCGCACGGCGTATTCTGGGACGATCATCCGAGCGCGCTGTTCAGCCGGCTCAAGGCGTGGTGCGCGCAGGCGGCCTTCAGGAAAGCGCATCTCTATGTTGCAAACGACACGCATTTCCTGCGCGAGATGGGGATTCGCATCAGGCCCCAGCACCGCATGCACGGGGAGATCGGGCCGGGGATGTGGTTCGTGCCGAACGGCGTGGACACGGGCGTGTTCCGCGCCACCGCGCCGCTGCCGGAGGTGCGCGCGCTGAACCCCATTCTCGTGCCGCGCAACCTGTTTCGCAATCGCGGCATTCACCTCGCGGTAGAGGCGTTCGAGCTCTTCCACCGGGATCACCCCGACACCCATCTGCTGATCGTGGGCGGGGGAGGAGAGCGGGAGTACGTGGAGCAGGTGAGGCTGTACCTCATCAACCACGGTCTCAGCGAATCCGTGGTGTTCTACGGCCCCGCGCCGCACGGGTTGTTCCCCGCGATCTACTCCAGCTCGCGGATGACGCTCATTCCCTCTCTGTGCGGGGAGGGCACGTCACTCTCCGCGCTGGAGAGCATGGCCTGCGGGGTGGCCACCATCTGCACGGCGGTGGCGGGGCTGCTCGACCTGCCCGGCCCGCACGCCGCGCCCACGGCCGAGGCCTTGGCCGAGGTGATGCGCCAGGTCTATCTCAAGCGCCTGGCGACAGGAGACGAGCAGCGGCGCATCGTGCTGGAGCGCTACTCGCTGGCGCGGTGGCGACGGTCCTGGCGGGCGGCGCTGGCGAGCATCGGCGTGCCGATGGAGGTGCGGAGGCAGGAGGAGTTGCCGATGTAGGGAGGGGCCAGGGTTCAGGGGCCACGTCGATAGCTCTCCAGGGTTTCGGCATGTCGTCCCTGCAATTCGGTCTCAGTGAAGGGCCAAAGGAAGGCGGGCTTCCCGCGTTCGTGCTTTGGTATCGGATAGTGCGGAAGCGCTTCGGGCGTGAACACGGGGTCGGCAACGCGGAAGGTGACCGGCACGCCCTCCGGCGTGACGACGAGCTCGTACCACTTGGGCCGAGACGCCAGGGGCTTGAGTGGCATGAACCAAGCGCCAGGATCACTCCCCGGCTGGAAGGTCTCCCGTACCCGCAGGTAGATAGTCCCCAGGCTGTCCCTCAACTCCGCCTCGGGACCCGGGACGCCCACCGGTTCGCCAGGCGTCCAGATGGCGAAGACATCGCCATCAACCGTGACCTGGAAGTCACGCAATACCGCCTCGAAGTCGCCTGCCCGGACTCTCACCATGCCTCGCTGGTAACGTTGCCGCCATCGGTCGTCCGCGCTGCCTTTGTCCACCACTTTCACGTCGGCTGGGTAGGTAAGGACGAAGAGCTTCGGATCAACGGCGACATTGTACTCCATCACCTCCGTGCCGCCCGCGAGCTTCCATTCGCCGTCAACGCGTGCGTAGAGTTGGAAGGATGTCGGTAGATCGGTCTGCGGGTCGGCCAGGATGATGTAGCGCTCCGGGAGTCCCTCGCGAGTGACGTCGAACCGATTCAGGACGCGACCGCCCTCGTTCACGCTCTCGACCTCCACCTTCGCGTCAGACATCACCGGCGTCATTGCGGCGACGGTGAAGCCTTTGAATTCGGTGCCGAAAGGCTGATCTGAGGTGTTCAGGTAGACCTGGTTCTTCTTGACCAGATATTGGTGCAGCTTCTTTCCATCGTAGACTTGCACCGAGTCCTGCTTGCCGTCCCGCCATTCCTCCATCCGCCACTTGCCGTCAGCGTACCAGGAGATGCGGGTCTCCTTGGTTCCGTTCGACTGCTGCACGGACATCACCATGTGTTGTGTCTTGACGTGTGACTCGGCGGCGACGACGCGCTCCAGCGCGGCCTGGGCGGGGCTGGGGCGGAGGGTGAGGTAGGCGGCGAGGGCGACGAGCAGGCCGGCCGCGCCCATAGCCAGTCCCCACGACCGTAAGCGCCGACCGGCGGCGCAAAGAGGGGAGGGGCGCCCTGCGCGCGCCGCGTCGAGCACGACCCGGCGCGTCTCGTCCGACGGTGAGGGTGCCTGCAAGGATCTGAAGCTATCACAGGCCATGCGGATTGCCTCCATTTCCGCCCGGCAGTGCGGGCAGCGAGAGAGATGGAAGGACAGCGCGGCGCGATACCTCAAGGCTAATTCTCGGTCTAGGTACGCCTTAAGATTCGGCTGGCCGTGGTCGCACGTCATGACTCACCTCCGTGTCAGAAGATTCGGCGAGAGTGGCGCGAAGCGCCGCGAGAGCATAGTGCACGCGCGATTTGACGGTGCCCACCGGGCAGCCCAGAATCTCGGCGATCTCGCGGTACTTGAAGCCCTGCACTTCGTGGAGAATGAGCACCTCGCGGTGCGCGGGGTCGAGCGTGGCAAGCGCGGCCCGCAGCGTCAAGGCAGTCTCGGCCTGCGCGAGGGCACGCTGCGAGTCGGCGTCACCGGCGACCGACTCGGGGTCGAGCGGCTCCGTTCTCAGGCGGGAATCACGCCGCTGGTGTCGGTGCA
>CAZUGW010000353.1:0-3935 GCA_964620055.1 uncultured bacterium | reverse complement strand
GCTGACTACGGCCCGCGTCACCACCACGCCATTGTCGTTATGGGCCTCCACCCAGTCGTTGTCCACGATGCCCAGCTCCTCCGCGTCCCGATCGTTGAGCCACATGGGTTCGATGCCCCGGGAGAGCGTAAGCATGCGGTGATTGTCGTAGTAGGTGGAATGGATGTGCCACTTGCCGTGCGGGGTCAGGTAGTTCAGCGGCTTGGTGGGATGCTCTTGGAGGGTGTTGGTGAGGTCGCCATAGGCGGCGGGTAGAGGGGAGGGCTTGTAGGTCGGAAGCTGCTCGCCGAAGGCGAGATACCCCTCGTGATCCAGGTAGAACTGCTGCCGCCCGGTGAGGGTTCGCCAGGGGACCAGGCGCTCCACATTCACCGTGAACGCGGAGTAGGTGCGCCCCTGGTTGATCAGCCCCGACCACACGGGGCTGGTGAGGAGCCGCCGCGGCTGGGCCACTACCGCGTCGAAGGTGGTGCGCACCGCGCGGGTCGGCGCCGCGAGATCGGCCAACTCCAGGCCCGTCACCTCCTCGAGCTGCTGGTAGCCGCGATAGGCCAGCTCGCCGTTGGTCTCCGGCGCGAGGTGGAGGATGACGTTGCAGGCGTCGCGCGCCTGGGCCAGGGAGGGATAGCGCTGCCCGTCCCACTGCTCCTGCGGGTGGTTTGGAGAGGCGAGCAGTTCGTCGTAGAAATCTGCGATCTGGTACTGGGCGGCGTGGGCGCGCAGGCCCTTCTCCCGGACGTCTCGCCCCAAGGAGATGAAGCGACGATAGACATTGTGATAGTCCCGGGTGACGACGCGCAGGTGGGGCATGGTCTTGCCCGGGATCGGCTCGCATTCCCCGGCGCGCCAATCGCGGACGTGGCGCTGGGCGATCTCGTCCGGGGAGTCGTGGCCGAGCGGTTGCATCACCAGGTCGCGGGCGGTCTCCGGGAGATGGGTGGCGGCCAGCTCGCTGAACTTCTCCGCCAGGGACTTGAAGATGTCCCAGTCGCTCTTGGACTCCCAGCTCGGCGCCACCGCGGCGGAGAGGGGGTGGATATAGGTGTGCAGATCCGTGGAGTTCAGGTCGTCCTTCTCGTACCAGGTGGCCGCGGGCAGCACGATGTCGGAGTAGAGGGCGGAGGTGTCCATGCGGAAGTTGAGATCCACTACCAGGTCCATCTTGCCGGTGGGCGCGGTCTCGTGCCAAACGACGTCGTTCACCGCCCCCTTGCTGGTCTCGTCCGCGATGTCGTTGTGGTGGGTGCCAAGGTAGTGCTTCAGGAAGAACTCGTGCCCCTTGGCGCTGGACATGAGGGCGTTGCCGCGCCAGATGAACCACACCCGGGGCCAGCTTGCCGGATCGTCCGGGTCGTCCACCGCGAACTTGAGCTCGCCGCGCTGCAACTGCCCTACGACGTGCGAGACGATCTCCTGCTCGGACTTCGCGCCCTTCGCCTCCGCCTCCCGCACGACGTCCTCGTTGCGTCGCGTGAACTGGGGGTAGAAGGGAAGCCAGCCGGAGCGCACGGCCCTCGCGGTCATGTCCGCCGCATGTCCCGAGGCCAGGCCGTCGTGCCCGGGAACGGCGCAGTACTCGGTGAAGCGCTTATCATAGCGCCACTGATCGGTGTGCATGTAGTGCCAGGAGGGCGAGTTCTGGAGCCGCGCCGCGGGAACCCAGTCCCGCGCGAAGGCCAGCGCGCTCCAGGGAGCGACGGTGGCCAGCTTCTCCTGTCCCACATAGTGGTTGAGCCCACCGCCGTTGCGTCCCACGCATCCGCAGAGCATGAGCGCGGTGATGGCGGAGCGATAGATCAGGTTGTTATGATACCAGTGGTTGATGCCCGCGCCGATGATCACGCAGCATCGCCCCTCGGTCTTCTCCGCGGTGACGGCCCACTCCCGGGCGAACTTGATCACGGTAGCGGCGCTGATGCCGGTGAGCGCCTCCTGCCAGGCCGGCGTGTAGCAGCCCTGCGCATCCTCGTAACCGTTCGGATAGTCGCCGGGGAGTCCCCGGCTCACCCCCACGCGCGCCACCAACAGGTCGTAGACGGTGGCCACCGCCACCCGGCCGTTGCTGGTCTCTACCCAGCGCACCGGGACCCCGCGATGTGAGATCGCGCCGGTGGAGTAATCCGGGAACTCGCACTGCGCCACTTCGTCGGACCGCTCCAGGAAAGAGAGCTCCGGATCCACCTCCGTCCCGTCGGAGGGGTCGCGCAGCAGCAGGTTCCAGTGTCCCTTCTGCGCGCCCCAGCGATGGCCCACAGTGCCGCCCAACATCCGCAGCTCCCCGGTCTTTGCGTCCGCCACCAGGAACTTCCACTCCCCGTGTTCTTGGTCACCGTAAGCGGCGATCTCGCCCGCCCGCAGGAGCTGGCCCGGCCGATAGCCCTGCTCGGTCTTTTCCAGGGTGACCAGCAGCGGCGCGTCGGTGTAGCGCGTCAGGTAGTCGAGAAAATAGGGGGTCTGCGCCTCGGCGTGGAACTCCTTGAGGATCACGTGGTTGACGGCCATCCAGAAGGCGCCGTCCTGCCCGGCGCGCAGCGGGATCCACTGGTCGCTGTACTTGGCCACCTGGTTGAAATCCGGGGCCATCACCACCAGCTTGGTGCCGTTATGTCTCACCTCGGAGAGGAAATGGCAGTCCGGGGTGCGGGTCATGTTGGGGTTGGAGCCCATCACCGCGATAAACTTGGAGTGATACCAGTCGGCGCCCTCCCCCACGTCGGTCTGCTCGCCCCACACCTCCGGGGAGGCGGGCGGGAGGTCGCTGTACCAATCGTAGAAACTCATCAGCACGCCGCCGACCAACTCCAGGAAGCGCGCCCCGCTGGCGTAGGAGAGATAGGACATGGCGGGGATGGGGGAGAAGCCGAAGATGCGATCCGAGCCGTGCTGCTTGATGGTGTGGATCATCGCGGCCGAGATGAGCTCGTTCGCCTCGTCCCAACTGGCCCGGCGGAACCCGCCTTTGCCGCGCGCCCGCTGATACCGGGCGCGGGACTCGGGATTGGAGACCAGGGAGGCCCAGGCCTCCACCGGGTCGTCATAGCGCCGGCGTTCTTGCCGCCACAGGTCCATCAGCGCGCCCCGGAGGTAGGGGTACTTCACCCGGAGGGGGCTGTAGAGGTACCAGGAATAGGAGATCCCGCGCTGGCAGCCGCGCGGCTCATAGGGAGGGACCTGTTCGTCCAGCAGCGGATAATCCAGGGCCTGCATCTCCCAGGTGACGAGGCCGTTTTTCACATAGATGTTCCAACTGCACCCGCCGGTGCAGTTCACGCCGTGCGTGCTGCGCACCACCTTGTCGTGCTGCCAGCGATTCCGGTAGAACCGTTCCCAGGAGCGGGTCTTCGGGTTGACGATATCTTTGATCCAGCTCATCGCGCCTTCCTTACCAGTGGTTTGCGCACGCCCGAGAGCCGGCCTCGCCACGTCACCGCGGCGCCAACGAGGAGCGTGAAGGCGCCGGCCGCCCCGAGGAACAGATAGGCGAGGCCGGCGCGCGCGGTCTCCGGGCGACCGGCCTGGGCCGACTGGAGGTAGCCGAAGAGCTTCACCACCTCCTCGTCGGACAGTTCGTGGTCGGCGAACACCTTGGACATGGTGCGAAAGGCGGGCGCTTTGAGGATACTGGCCAGCTCCACGTCCCGATACTTTCGCGTCGCGGCGGTGAGGTCAGGGCCCAACGTGCCCCCCTGCAGCGCGCCGACACCCGTGACGCTGTGGCAACTGATGCAGGCCGGGCCGCCCTGGGCGAGCTTAACGCCGCCAGTGAACAGCGCCCGGCCGGCGGGAATGTCCCGCGCCGTGGGTTGGCGGCTGAGACGGCCGCTCTGGGGAACGAAGACCTGGTGTTTGTCGGTGAGGGTCTGGATAAGGTCGAGGATCTCCTCGAGTTGATCCGCGGAAAGACCGGCCGAGTCTACGGTGCCTTGACGGCCCTC
>CAZUGW010000352.1:0-3937 GCA_964620055.1 uncultured bacterium | reverse complement strand
CTCGGGGAGAATCCAGTCCCAGCCCGGCCGGCTGTGCTCCTGGTAGCGCCGCACCAGATAGTCGGCCAAGGGGCGGGCGAGGAGATGGGCGCGCGGCACGTCCCCGCGCGCGGACTGCGCCCACCAGTACATCGCGAGCAGGCAGTAGGCCTTGCTGCGCGGGTGATCGAGCTTCTCCACCCAGGCGAGGGATTCGTGCAGCATCCGCTCCGCCGGACCGACAAGGCCGGGCCGCGGGGGATGGGCCAGCACGTGCGCCAAGGCCCACAGCGACCGCCCGAACGCGTCCTCGGACCCCACGGTGTCGAGGGGGTGGCGGTTGTAGCCGATGAAGTTGTGGAACCGACCGTCCGACGTCTGCGCGTACATCAGAAATGAGAGATAGCGCTCGGCCAGTTCCAGGCTGCGCGGCTGGCCATACAGGTGGAAGTGCTTCACCACTGCGACCAGGGCGCGCGCGTTGTCGTCCGTCGTATAGCCGGTGCGGAAGTCGGCGAGGCTATAGTTGGCGTGCTGGATCAACCCGAAGCAGTCCGTCATCCGCTCCAGGTGGTCCAAAGAGACCGGCTGGTCCAACTCGGCCCATTTCATCGTCACGCGCTCTTCACACTGGTCCGCCAGTCGCCCGGCGGACTGATCTGCGGGGCCAGGCCGGGCACGGGCAGCTTGACCAGCACCGGGAGACGCGACTTCGTCCGCTGGCCGATCACGTCGCGCAGCAGACCGCGGTAGCGCGCTCCCACCTCCGACCAGAGCATCCGCTGCCCGTAGGATCGCGCCCGCGCCTCCAGGGTGTATTGAAGCTCCGGCGCGTCGAGCACGCGCGAGACGGCGTGGGCGATGGAATCGGGGTCGGCGAAGTTCACCAGCAGCCCGCGCTCCCGCCCCAGCAGGAACCGAGCGTGGAGGTAGGGGGTGGAGATGATCGCCCGCCCCGAGGCCATCGCGTAGGCCAGCGTGCCGCTGCAAATCTGGTGGGGGTTCAGATAGGGCGTGATATAGATATCGCTGGCCGCGAGATAGCTGACGATCTCGTCTTTGGTGAGATAGTGGTTGACGAACTCGACCGATCCCTCCATCCCCAGGTCGTGGATCCTCCGGGTGAGCGTCTCGCGATACGTATCCACGCCGTTCGTCTGCGCTCCGGGATGGGTCTCGCCCACGATCAGGTACACCAGGTCGGGATGGCGGGCGACGATCTGCGGAAGCGCGGAGATCGCATGCTCCAGCCCCTTGCCCGGACCGACCAGGCCGAAGGTGCACATTACCCTCTTCCCTGCCAGGCCGAGCCGTTCTTTCACGTCGCGGCGCCGATCCAGGAGCGGCGCCGGTGCGCCGTGGTGGACGAAGGCGAGCTTCCTGGGAGAGATCTGGTAATCTCGCCGCAGGATTTGGTTGGCGAGGGGGTTCATCACCATCAGCCGCTCCGACTTCTCCCCAAGCGCGCGGACCATGCTCCGGACCTGCGGGTCGGGATCGGGGAGCACGGTGTGCAGGGTCGTGACCACCGGCTTGGCGATGCGGTCCAGGAAGCGGTACAGCCCCTGCCCTTCCACCCCGCCGTAGATGCCGAACTCATGTTGGAGGCTCACCACCTCCGCGGGCGAGTCGTTGATGAAGTCGGCGGCGGCCGTGTAGTCCTGCTCGCGGCTGTCGTCCACGACATGCACTACCGGGCGGGAGTAACGGTGGTAGCGCGCGCCGCTCTCCATCGCGATGACGGCGGGCTCTGCAAAGGACCCGCCGTCGCTGGTCGCTTTGATGAGGTCTTCACAGAACGTGGCGATCCCGCATTCGCGCGGGGGATAAGTGCTCAGGTACGCGACCTTGACGCGGTCTGGGCGAAATGCGAGGGCGCGAGCCGTGAGCGTGTCGGCGAGTCGTGTTGCCATCGTCAACCTACCCTTTCTTCTCGTGCGGAACTGCTCCGCACTCCTGCGCAAGCCGCGGGCCTCGTCTCTAGACCGCGGCCGGTTGGGCGGCGGCCCGCCCTCGCGGGGCGGCGGTCGCCACGGGCAGTCCCTCAGTTGGAGCGCGGAAGATCATATCCGGCGCCGTACGGTCCCACGGCGCAAGCCGCTCCCTACGCGCGAGCGCACCCAGGCCTAGCTCCTGGCAAATCGGCGCGCGTAGTTCGATAAGGGTACCGAAACCACGAGAGGGGTAGTGTTCAGCACAACGAACATCGCCTGGGTCGCCGACGATGATGGCGTCCCTTGCTGACATTCATCCCAGGAGAAGTCTGCTGAGCATCCTGGCAAAAGGGGGCAACGGCGGCTGGGCGCGATTCTCTGCGAACGGTGAGCGTCTCCGTAGACGACGTTCGCGCTCGCGCCGGAGGGTTTGGCCGCGCAGTGGACAACCATATAATGGATGTTCCACTGTTCGCTATGATAACATGCTTATCTGTTGCCGTCAACATGGCTGGGGCCTGGGCAGGAGAAGCGGAAGGCGTGGGACCGTGCGCCGTCGAATCATCACGGTTTGTGGGCCCTGCGGGGGTGGTACTTGTATTGTGAATCTTGGGGACATGAGACAGGGCCGGCTCGTGCGGCGGCCCTATCGTGATGGCCAGGCGAGGAGAGTTTAGCAGTATGTCTGTGCAACCGATCGTGTTGATCAGTAGCTACCCGCCCCGGTTGTGCGGGATCGGGACCTTCTGCGAAGAGGCGCGCGAGTTCATCCAGGCGCGCTATCCTGACCGGCCGGTGCTGGTGATCTCCCACAAAGACGGTGCGGGCGACGGCGTCATCCCCATCATTGACGTCTCCACTCCCGAGTGGTGGGTGCCGATCGTGTCGGAAGTGGCCCGGCTCGACCCGTATGTGGTGCATATCGAGCACGAGTACGGGCTCTACGAATACCGCGGCCGCACCGGGAAGGGCGACCATAACAAGGGATTCATTGACCTGCTCCACGGGCTGGCCCCCTGGCCGGTGGTGGTGGAGCCGCATACGGTGCACGGGCGACTGTGCGATTTCGAGGCGCGCTTCATCCAGCAAATGGCCGAGTCCGCGGAGGTAGTGCTCTTCAAGGCGCGGTACCAGCGATGGCGGCTGGACTGGACCTTCTCCTCTCGCGGCTGGGCGACCCCGACCAACATCATGGTGGTGCCGCACGGGGCGCGCGACGACCGGGCCTGGTCGCTGGAACAGGTGGAGGAGTTGAAGCGCGAGCTCGGGTTCGCGGACGCCCTGCACGCGGGGGAGCACTACGTGGGCCTGGTGGGCTGGATTCAGCGGAACAAGCGGTGGGATATCCTGCTCTCCATGTGGGAGGAGCTGGCCCAGGAGATCCGCGAGCGCACCGGGCAGCACTGGAGCCTGCTCGCGGCCGGCGAGATGCGCGACCCGAACGACCGCGGCGAGTACATGAAATACCGCGCCCAACTGGAATACCTGGAGCAGAAGGGCCTGGCGCACTTCTACGAGTTCATCCCGCGCGGCGAGGTCTACTACAAAGTGATGGCCGTCTGCGACTTCGTCGTTCTGCCCACCGTAGACGAGACGCAGTCCGGCACCCTGGCCCGCATCATCGCCCTCAACAAGCCTTACGTCACCACCGCGCCGATGGAGGGGCTGACTTCCCAGACGCTGGAGAGCAACGGCGGCCTGCTCTTCTGCACCAAACCGATGCTCAGAGAGCGCATCCGCCAACCCGCCACCGACGAGGGGCTGCGGATGGAACTTGGTAACAATCTCAAACGCTACCTGGAGCAGGTCGTCTCCTGGCGCGTGGTCGCCGATCAGTACGCCGAGGCCTATGAGATCGCGCGGGAGGCGATCCGCACCGGCGAGAAGCCGATGATTCCGGCGGAGTTTTGAGGGGGCTAGGGGGTGTCTACGCGGAGACGGGGAGCGTCTCTGAGTTGCGGACCGGGAAGGCGATGGGGTCGGGGCCAGGGGCCAGGGGCCGGGGGCCAGGGAATCCGGGATCG
>CAZUGW010000351.1:0-3939 GCA_964620055.1 uncultured bacterium | reverse complement strand
CGTGACGATGTCATAGGAGAATTCATTGAACGCGAGCTTGCCGCGCCATTCGGGAGAATCTTCGAGAGCGATAATCGCGTTAGCCAATAAAGCCCTCGGGTTTCCGTTGTCGCTCTTGATGAGTGCTCGCCTCCAGTCCGATTCAGTGAGACAAGCCGCGGTTGCTGCGCGGAGTTCGTCTTTCATGCCGCCGCGCTCCTCCGGCTCTGCCGGCGAAGGTCGCGGAGTGTGGGCCACGGCGCCGCCAGCAAAGCATCAATTCGCTGGTCGAAATCTGAGTACTTCACTTCGTAGAAGTCGCAGATGTCCGCTGCACAGGCGCCCAGAGGCGAATCGAGAGAGTGCTTGTTAATGTAGCGCCGCGCGCGATGGAACGCCCAAAAGAAATCGTTTCGGAAGTCGCGGAGGAGCTCAAGCAAATCATCACGCCAGGCCACCAACTCGCGGGCTTCCCGCTCGGCAGCCGATTTGCGCCGCGCATAGTCGCGTTTGTCCGCCGCCGATAGGGTCCGGTCGACGGGCAGGCCAAGATAATCTTTGAGCCACTTCGCGGCTTGTTTGCGATCGCCGCCACGGGCGCGGATTATCAGGTCCAGGACTCCGCCGCCTTCGTCGCGGGCGTGATCGAACCAGCAATTTTTTTCATCGTCCAATGCGACGTTTGAATCGCGGGTTTTCCGCCAGAAGGCCGGCGCCCTGCCGTGTCGCGGAGGTCTGCCGCCAAGGGCGAGCCACACGTCGGTGATAGAAACGCGGGATAGGAGTTCTTCAGCCGGATGTGATATGCTCATTTTGCAAGCTCGAATTTTGAAGTACGCCTTCGCGCCGGTTCGCCGCCGGCGCGTTTCTATTTCCGCCCATCAGACCGCTGCCGCTTGCGCGATCAACCGCTGTACATAGTCACTGACTGCGGCCGCAGGTACGCGGATTGACTTCCCCAATTTCACACTCGGCAGTTCGCCGGTCTGAACCATGACATAGGCTTTCGACCGCGCGACGGACAATTGCTCCGCGACCTCGGAAACTCTCAGAAGCAGTTTTGGTTTGTTTTCCATAATTTACACCTGAGACCAAAATAAGGCTTGACGGACAAATTGTCACGGTTTACAATTGGACGTGACTATGACGCGGAGGGAATTCCGAGAAAGCCTGGAATTGCGGGGACTCTCCGTCGATCGTCCAGTTCAAACAGGGATGGTCTGGGGCCCGCGTGCCGAAGGCTTGCGCGATGGGTCTCTGGTCTACGATCTCCGCGAAAAAAACAAGCGTGCCGCCGGAACAGGGCTTCTAATAGTTTTCCTTGAATTGTGTGAAGCAACCGATGACGCGATTTATTCGTTTGCGAAAAAGTGGGCTGTCTTGGGACTCTGTGCTCACGGCCTTCCATGCCATCACCGACTATGCGCACCTTGCCCAGCCCAAAAGACCAGACCGGACGAGCGATACAGACGGCTTGAGTCCACTGAAAGCTGGAGACGTTTTGCGCGATGTTTCCAATCATTGCTACAGATCGGTGCAGCCATCAGCGGGGACAAACCGGGCGGCAAAGAAGATTGGCTGTTAGCCGATGAAATTCTCTCCGGTCCAGATTTTCCACGATGGGATGCGGAACCGTGGGACTCGAGTATGGATCTTGCTCGAATCTATCTCCAAGCGCTTCTCCGGAGGCTGATCGAGATTTCGGCAATCAACGTTCGCTTCTGGTCGAATGATCGCACGGACCGATGGCAATTTGACCTCGACGCGCAAGGGATTTCTAACCTTCCAGGAATCCTGACGATTCAATTGCTACTGGCGATCGCACAGGCTGATGGATTCGCCGTCTGTTCATCCTGCCATAGAGCATACGTGCCGCCCAGGAGACCGGACCCAACACGGCGTAATTACTGCGACAAATGCGGAATTCGCGCCGCGTGGCGAGACGCAGCACGACAGCGACGGAAAAAACTTAGAGAGGAAAAAGACAATGGCAAAAAAACGCGGCCAAAACGAAGGTAGTCTTTTCGAAGAGGCGCCCGGAAAGTGGCGCGCCTCCATTTCGCTTGGTTTCAAAAAAGGCAAACGGATCCGAAAGACATTCACGGCTCCGACGCGCGCAGAAGTACGAGAGAAATTCACAAAAGCCCTCCGAAGCCACCATCAAGGCTACAACGTGGCACCAGAGAAGCGCACGCTCGGGCAGTGGCTCCACGAATGGCTTGAGCTTCTCGTGAAGCCATCAGTTCGGCCCAAGACGTACACGTTTTACGAGTGCGCCACACGTAACTGGATCACGCCGCATCTCGGCCAGGTCTCGATTCGCAGCCTGACTCCGACCAAAATTCAGGAATTTCTCAACGATCGTTTGGCCTCGGACTTGGCGCCTAGGACGGTCCGGCATATCCACCGCACCCTCACAACCGCTCTCGGTGTTGCAGAAGGATTCGGTTATATCCCGCGCAACGTCTCACGACTTGTTGAGTCCGTCCACGTTCCCAAGCCCGCGATTCGCTTTCTCACGATTCAGCAAGCTCGATTATTCCTCGCGGAAGCAACCCAACATCGCTTGTCTGCTCTCTTTGCGATAATGCTCGCTCTCGGCTTGCGCCTTGGGGAAGCCCTTGGTTTGCGATCAGAGGATGTTGATCTCGACGCCGCCCGGGTGACGGTTCGCTATGCCCTTCAGAGAGTCAAGGTAGACGGGGAGAAGAACCGCAAGCCCACTCTTGTCGAACCGAAGTCGGAATCATCGCGCCGCACAATCAAATTGCCGGCGATCACGATTCAGGCGTTGCGCCGGCATTTCTGGCTCCAAGAACAAGAGCGGGAATTCGCCGGCCTTCAATGGAAGGGGAACCCCTGGAACCTCATTTTCACGAGCTCGATCGGAACACCCTTGAATGAACGGAACGTCCTTCGCACCTTCCAGGCGATCCTGAAGCGTGCCGGCCTGCCCAAGATGCGGATTCATGACCTCCGGCACTCGGCCGCGGCGATCCTGATGGCCTCCGGCTTGAACGCGAGAGCTATCGCTGAGCTTCTGGGGCATTCCTCGGTTTCCTTCACGCTCCAGGTGTACGGTCACCTGATGGAAGAGGCGAAACAGGAGACAGCAGACCTCATGGATGCTGCTTTGAATCCGGTGGCTACCTCGGTGGCTACCTCCGACGCTCCGTCCAGAGTGAACTGAACGTTAACCCGTTTAGAATCTGGCGCGCCCGGAGGGACTCGAACCCCCGGCCTACTGGTTCGAAGCCAGTCGCTCTATCCGGCTGAGCTACGGGCGCGCGAAGCTCGTGAACGCTCAATAGAATAGCACACGCGCTCTCCAGCGGAGGGGAGCTGTGAGCTTCCCGGATTACGACGAGCTGCTCTGCTCGCAGGTTGGACAAGCTTCAGCGTGCTACCCGCGGGTTGTGAAGGGTCAGGCAGGCAGGGCGAACGGGGCGGCGCTGGTTTCCTGCTCCACGGAGGCGGGCTCGGGAGCGTCCAGCGGAATTTCGCACTGGCAGCAGTCGCTGCAGCGGCGGCATTTCTTGCAGAGATGGTTCGGACAGGCATCCTTCGTGCAGTATACACAGATCCCGGTGGAAGGTTCACCGCAGATGCTGCAACAGAATGTCCGGCCCTCGTTCATTTCTGCTCCGGTCTATTGCCTGTGCCCTTTTTCGGCGCGGGCTGGCGAGAGAGTTGCCCCCGGCACCGCTGGGCCTCCTCGTTCATTATCTTCAACTCCTGCTCCTTGGCGGCAGCCAGTTGGACCACATATTGCCGCAACTTTTCCCGCTCGACCGCGTTGTCCGTCAGCGCCCCTTCGAGCAAGTCCGCCAGGGCCGGATTCTGGTACTTGCGGATGCCACCGCCGAGCGACTCCAGCATGGATTCGAGCGAGTGCATCGTGGAGAGCGCGCGGCGCACCGCCAGGTTGTCGAAGGGCGGCCGCTTGTGATTGAGAACCAC
>CAZUGW010000350.1:0-3939 GCA_964620055.1 uncultured bacterium | reverse complement strand
ACGAGATCGAGCTTCGACGCGGTATCGCGCAGATTCCTCGCCACCAGCATCCATCGCAGCGGGTCCCAGTGATAGCGGTCGTCCGCCTCACTCTTGCGCACCACGTTGATGCCGACCAGCGTGCGAAGCAGCCGGAAGACCGTCGTCTTGTGGAGGCCGAGGGTCCCGCTCAAGTCCACCAGCCGCAGGCCGTTCGGGGAAGACAGCAACGCCTCCAGAATCTGCCCGGCTCTCTCCACCGACCGTACCGTGGGCATCTGAGACGTCCGTCCCTCGTTCTCCACCACGTCGTCTCTCTCTTGCGCCATACTTGTGCCTCGTATCATGCTGCGAAACTAAGTTTCGTTTTCTATCAGGCGGGCGATACTCCTTCTTGCTGACAGCACTTTTTCAAACGACGTTGACGCTTGCCTGCCCCGCGGGTATCCTGTGACGATAGAGTCTGCATCCCTGCCACGCGAGGCCTGACCATGATGTTGCGAACTCTTCGGACGGCCGGCCGGCTGATCTGCTTCCTCGCCCTGCTCGCGGCGCCGTTGGGACGCGGCGCCTGCGCCGCGGTGCTGGTGGTGGACGGCGCGAGCCTGGACCTCCAGTCGCGCCACCTGGCGGCGAGTCTTCAGGGGATCGCCAACCGCACCTCCGACGGACCAAGCGTCTTCATCTCCCAGGGCGCGTGGGATGCGGCCTGGCTCTCCTACGCGCTCCTGTTCTCGCCCCAGCCCACCGAGGCCGTATCGCTGGACGGTCTGCTGGCGGCGGTGAAGCCCCGATTGGAGGGGCAGGTGCTCTACGACCCGGCCCAGCCCTACACTCTGGACGTGGCGACTACGCTCGCGGCGACCCGCGACGCGGCCGTCACCGCCCGGGATCTCGGCCTCCCTACTCTCTACGATCTTCGCAACCGGTGGCAGTCGGCCGATGAAGCCTACGCGTGGGTGACGAAGACACTCCTCTCTCGGGTGAGCCGGACTCAGCTCGCGGTGCTGTCCGCCGACTCGTCGGCGATGCGCGATTACGCCGTGCAACAGCGCATGCTCACTATCTCTCCCCCACCCGGCCCACCGAGTGATACGCTGCGCGAGGTGCTCTACCATTTCTCCCCCGGCACGGCCGTGTTCGGCGAGCGCGCGCCCGACCTCACGCCGACCTTCAACCAGTTCTCGTTCTACTTCGTTCCTGCCGCCCAGGCCGCGAACCTGTCGTTCTATTCGCGCCTCCCCGCGGAGAAGCGCTATTTCCAGTACCCGGGGCACATCGAACCGACCGCGCCGCGCTATCTCACCCTGATCTTCGACTGCTCTGATCTCGGCTTCGCCATCAACCAGATGCCCGACCTGTGGGAGCACTCCGCCCGCGGCACTGTCCCGCTGGGGTGGGCCGTTCCCGGCGCGTTGGCCTCGGCCGCGCCGCCCATCGCCCACCGCTATTACTCCGACGCCTACCGCTCGGGGGCCGATCAGTTTGTCCTAGGCGCGAGCGGCGCGGGAGAACTCACCGTGGCGCAGGCCGAATCACCCGACGCCTTCTACGCGGCGACCGCGCGAACCGCTGACCTCCTCGACGCCCATACCGCGCTCTATGCCGCCGACCCCTCTGAGGACCTGGCAGGCGCCGTCGCGCGCCTCGCCTCCGAGGCCCATCTCCAGGGCGTGTTCCTCCTCACCGCCTATGATCAGCCTCCCGCGATCTACGGAGGAATCCCGGCGCTGGCAACGCCGCGCGTGGACACAGTGCAACAAGCGATCACCTACCTCAACCGCATCCCCTTGGACCGTCGTTTCGCCGCGCTGTGCCTGAACCCGTGGACCCTGGGGCCGGCGGATGCCGCTCATCTCGCGGCCCACGTCGCCAGCCGGTACGTGGTCGTCCCACCTGTGGAGTTGATGGCCCTGGTCATGTCCGCGGCCCTGACCCCCGCGGAGGGCCCGCCCGCCGTCACCGTGACCTCGGTGGAGTACCCCCAGGGCGTAGTTGACCCGAGCTCCCCTGTGCCGATCAAGGCGGAGATCGCCCCTGTCGAGAACCTGTTCGCCGCCTCGGTCGTCTACCGCCCCGCGAACAGCCGCTTCGGCTTCGCCCAGCGTTTGCAGCCCACGCCGGAGGGATTCGCGGCCGAGCTTCCTCCTCTCCGGTGGGGAGGCGCGGTCGAGTTGAAGGTGCGGGCGATTGACACCCTTGGGCGAGTCGCCTGGTCGCCTCTGTGGACGATTGACGTGGCCCGACAGGACTCCGATGGGGACGGCGCGAGCGACGCGGAGGAGGCCTTCCGCCTCACCGATCCGCACAACCCCGACACCGATGGCGATGGGTTGACGGAGGCCAACGATCTGAGACCGCTGGATTTCGAGCGCTATCCCTCTAGGTACTTCGGCCCGCTTTTCCCTCCCGGTGACGTCCCCTATCTCACCAATCCGACGGAATCCGAGGCGACCGAGAACGGCCGCGTGCTGCAGCCGGGCCAGTCCGCGAACTACTGGCTGCCCGCCGGCCGCCTCCCGCCCGGCGGAGCGGCCGCGGTCCGGGTCGAGGGATCCGGGCCCGCGGTCCTCGCGATCGGTTCCGATGCCTCGCGACTGGCGACGCAGTACGAGGGCCAACTCGACGGGCGATGGCACAGCGCCGCCCTCTCGGCCGCGGACTATCCCAGCAACGTCTATCTCCGGCTCATCTGCCCCCGAGGAGCCGCGTCGCCACTGACCATCTTCTCCCTCGCACTCGTCTCCCCGCTGGAGTCTCCCTCGATCACCCAGGTGCGGCGGACGCCGATGCACCCGGGTCCCGAGCAGCCTATCACCGTTTCAGCGGTAGTGTTCTCGCCGGCCGGTGTAGCGGGGGCGGATCTCGTCTACCGTTTGAACGGCCGGGGGCAGATCGCGGTTCCCATGGCGGTCCGGGGTCAACAGTACTCCGCCGTCATCCCCGCCCTGGAGAACAGAGACCAACTCGAATACTGGATTGCCGCGCGCGATGCCGCCGGCCACCTCCACACCACGCCGCCCACCTGGCTCTGGATCGGGGGCCGGGGGCGCGAGGTGATCTCCCTCCTGGCGCGGCGCGACTTCGTGGGAGGGTGGAGACCGTCTCAGGACTGGAGCGAGGCCGCGAGCTTCGCCCCGGACGCGGGGGTGGAGGACACCGCCGCCGCCAATCTCACGGGAGGCGTGTACACCGTCTGGGTGCTCGCCGGAGGGCGGGGAAACGGCCTCGCGGTGAGCGTGGACGGAAAACGCGTCGGCGCCGTGGACCCCGACCGGCCGGACGGGTGGCAGCAGGTCGGGCGAGTGAGACTGGAGGCAGGCCGGCGCCGTGCTACCCTCACCTCAGAGGCCGTAGCCCAGGGCGCGCAGTGGTCCGCGCCGCGCTACGCCGCGGTGATCCTGAGCACCGATAGCACTTTCCAGCCGCCCGCGGATCAGGTATTCGACGTGGTTAACGCGTTGGTGCTGCTCTCGCCGGACGTGAGCGAACCCCTCAGCGGGGCGGTCCAGCTCCGGGCGACGGGCGCGGGGAACCTGCTGGGGGTGGAGTTCTCTATTGATGGGGAGGCCCCGCGGCGCGTCTCCGGGCCGCCTTTCTCTTTCACTCTCAGCACCTCCAGATACGCCGGCGGGCCGCACACGCTGAAGCTCGAGGTGGTGGACCGCACGGGGCCGACAGGCTTGACGCTGAGCGTTCCTATCACCATCTCCAACCCTTGAGCGGCGCTGGCCCCCGCTTTGGACTCGTACTCCAGGCGTCTGATGTGGAATATGCAGGGAGAGCGCTCCGCGCGCGCCCCGCCTCCACTCGCGGAATCGAGGTCAGGAGGGGAGCGAGAGCCGTGCTGTACACACCTGAGTGTTCCGTGCAGAGACAGGAGCGGAGTGGTGATTGACGAGCTTGCTGCTTCCCGACCCCCGGCTGGGTTCGGCCACGGGCGCCGCACCGGCCGCATCG
>CAZUGW010000349.1:0-3940 GCA_964620055.1 uncultured bacterium | reverse complement strand
TCAGGTTGCGGGAGGCGGTGACGATATGGGTGTCCACGGCGATACGAGTGGCGGAGAGGCCCACCGGGTTCCGTACGCGGGGTTCGCCGTCCACCCAGAAGCCGCGGGAGATGGCGTGGATCATCTGGCGATCGGGGGGGATGGAGACGGCGGCGACGGCCGAGGCCATCACCTTCTCCACATCGCCCCAACTGATCTGCTTGCGCCCCTTGGGGAGATGCAGTTCGGCCCGCGCGTTCAGGCAGGACATGTGCTGCCCGGTCACCCCTACCCAGGCTCACGGCCTCGAGGATGGCGCGGGTGGTCTCCTCCACGTCCACCACCGTGCCTCGCCGCAGACCACTGCAGGGAACGCAGGCGGCCCCGAGGAGAACCGTGCTCGCGCCGCGACCGCCGATCACGGCGGCCACCTTGGTCGTGCCGACATCCACTCCCAGGAGCACATTCGCTTCGCTCATGTCAAGTAAAAAGGGAAAAGTAAGAAGGCAAAACCAGAGCTAACCGCCTCAGTTCACTTCCTTCCCTCTTCCCTCTTGCCCTTTTCCTTTTGCCTTCTTACTTCGCGTCGGTCTGGCGCGCAGTCTCGCGGTGAGTCACCAGGAGGCCGCGAATCCGCCCCAGGTTGTTGAACACCCGAATGCCCAGGGCCACCGTCACCGCCAGGTAGATGTCCACATTCAGCTTGTCGCCAAGATAGGCGAGCACGCCCGCCAGGATCATGTTGACGAAGAAGCCGCTGACGAATACTGCTTCGTCAAACTTGCCCTCTAACCTGGCGCGAAATCCCCCGATCAGCGCGTCGAAACCCGCGAGGATGGAGAGGGCGACATAGTTTGCCAGCTCGAAGGGGAGGGTTGGGATGAACCGATAGACGATGAGAAAGCCGAGTACGAACGCGACAATCGGGAACGCGATCACTGGGTTACCCCCTGAGCGATATCTCTGACAACAGGATGGGCGAACCGAAGCTTGGGCGCGACCGAGATGGCCGGCACCTCCACCTCCTCCAACCGGGTCAGCTTCGCGCTCAGTCCGCTGCCCTTCAACTGATCCAGGACGCCGCTGCGGACGCTCAGCCCGGACATGAGGTTGTCCACGTTGCCGATGACCGTGAACACGAAGGGGGCCGGGATGGTCACGCCGTTGACCTGAATGAGACGCCCGGCGCAGTAGAAGGAACTCCCGAGGACGACGCGCTGGCCGTTCACGGCGATGGCCTCGGCGCCGTCGGCCCAGAGCTCGTTGGTGACCTGGATGAGGTCGGAGTCGTGCACCAGGAGCGCCTCGACGTCAAATCCCTTGATGGGAGGGAGGGTGCTGTCGCCGATCTCCAGCGTGAGGCCCGGTCCTTTGAGAGGGACCAGGCCGAGGGAGGCGCGGCTGGCCTGCAACTCCTGATTGATGAGCTTGGACATGCCCTCATCTTTAGTGGCCGTGGTTTCATACTTGGCCAGGCGAGTTCGCAGGTCGCCGATCTCTTTCTTGTAGGCTTCGACCTGGGTCTGGTTGGAGCGTAGCATCTCGCCCAGCGCGCTGGTCCTTCTCCCGACCTCCATGCTTCCACGCAGGCTCTGGGTATGCACCTGCAGACCCAGCAGCCCGCCCATCACCAGGAGAATCGCGGAAAGGGGCAGCAGCCAGCGCTCACTGCCCTTCACTCCCGTCACCGTCGCCATACGTGATTCACCTCTTGATTGCAGACTTGGCGCCCCCGCGCGCGCGCCAGTAAGCCGCCCACGGGTCGCTCAAGTCCAGAAACTCGATCCTCTCCGCCCCCAGTTGATCCAGCACCGTCACCAGCAGCTTCGTCTTCAGTTCCATCTGCTCGGTCGTCCCGAAGCGCACCTTCGCCCCCGAGTCCAGTGTCGCCAGTATCCGCCCGGCTCGATCCATCTGGAGTCGCGCGATACGCAGGCGCGGGTCAGGGCCGAGCGCGCGCAACGCGCCCAACAGCAGCCCGACCTCGGCCTTCGCCTCTGAAGCGCCGGCCGCCTCCTGGAGGTGAGGCGCCACCAACTCCGGCAGCCCCCAGCCTCCCTCATTCCGGACAGTGAATATTACCCCGGTTGGGTCCACCAACATCGCCTGCTTCTCGCTTCGGATCACGGCCATCGCCTCCCGGCGCGCGACGGTCACCACGAGTTGGCGCCGCCAGTCCCGGGAGACGCGCGCCTCAGCCACCGCGGCCACGCTCTCGGCCTGGCGCTTGACCAAGTCGGTGGGAGCGAGGAAGAAGTTAGTGTTCGCCGGCAGCTTAATCTGCGCCGCCACCTGGGCAGCGACCGGGGCGTCCCCCCGCACCTCTACCGCGGTCACCGCGAAGCGCGGGGAGTGGAAGGGAATGTAGACGAATTCGGCGGCCAGCAGCACGGCCGCGGCCACCGCGATCAAACGCAGCCGCCGCACGCCGTCGGCCGGCTGAGTGGAGAACGCGCCGAGTCTCGGGCTATAGGCCTCACTGAACGCCACGCTAGCCATGCTCCTCCAAGGCGAACTCTACCAGCCGGTCCAAGAGGGCCGGGAAGCTGATCCCCGCCGCCTCCGCCGCTCTCGGGACCAGACTGGTATCGGTCAGGCCGGGGATCGTGTTGACCTCCAGCACATAGACTTCGTCCTCCGCCACGATCATATCCACGCGCGACAGCGCGCGACACCCCAGCGCGTGGTGCGCGGCGAGGGTGAGCTCCCGCGCCCGCGCCGTCTGTTCCGGGGTGATGCGCGCGGGGATGATCTCCTCCGTCGCCCCCGCGGTGTACTTGCGCGCGTAATCGTAGAACCCGCCGGTGGGGACGATCTCGATCAGGGGCAATACCTGCGGGTCATCGGTGCCGAGCACCGGCCCAGTGATCTCGACACCGGGGACGAACGCCTCGACCACGATCTGGTCCCCGTACCCGAAGGCCAGATCGAGGGCTGCGGGCAGTTCGTTCTCGTCCCGCACGATGGAGAGGCCGATGGTAGAGCCTTCGCAGGCCGGCTTGACCACGCAGGGCAGGCCAAGCGCGGAGATGGCCCCGTCCGAAGCAATGGCGCGGTCCGGCTCAGTGATGACCATCCATCGCGGGGTCGGTATTCCGGCCTGCTCGAACAGCTTCTTTGAGAACACCTTGTTCAGGGCGAGGGCGCTGGCCAGCACGCCCGAACCGGTGTAGGGGAGGCCGAGCAGTTCCAGCAGGCCCTGCACCGTGCCGTTCTCTCCCGCGCCGCCGTGGAGGGCAAGGAACACCACCTCCGGCAGGTCACCGGAGGTAGGGGAGGAGAGTACGCGCGCGAGATCCGCGCCGTGCGACCCGGAGATGTCCGCCAAGTCCACCGCGTAGGCCTCGTAGCGCGCGGGATCGAGCGCGGCCAGCACCTTGCGGCCGCTCATCAGCGAGACCTCGCGCTCGGCCGAGGCGCCTCCCATCAGTACTGCGATACGGAGTCGGTTCATTGCTTCGTTCCAGGCGGGCGACCCAACGGGTCGCCCCTACATTTCGCCGACCATTTCGATTTCAGGTTCGAGGTCTATCCCGTACCAGCGCAAGGCCAGTGCGTGGGCGCGGGCGATCAGTTCGCGCACGTCGCTGGCGGTGGCGCGGCGGCGGTTGACGATGAAGTTCGCGTGCTTGCGCGACACCTCGGCCTCGCCCACTCTCATGCCTTTCGCCCCGGCGCGCGCCAGGATCTTGCCGGCGGCAACCCCGCGCGGGTTCTTGAACGCCGACCCGGCAGACCAGGCGGTGAGCGGCTGCCGCCCTTCTCGCTTCGCCCGGAGGCGCTCCATCTTTGCGGTCACGCTCTCCGGGTCGGAAGGCGTGAGACGCAACTCCGCCTCCACCACGATTAACCTCCCGGCCTGGAGCGCGCTGTGGCGATAGCGGTAGGCCAGGTCGCACGCGTTCAGATGGCGCACTACGCCGAACTCGTCCACCACCGTCGCCCCCACCACCAGGTCGCC
>CAZUGW010000348.1:0-3945 GCA_964620055.1 uncultured bacterium | reverse complement strand
GATTACACCGTGTTCAACTCAACCGCACACTCAGGACGCAGAATGCCGTGACCGCAGGCATACTTGGCGACCATGAGGGTGCCCTGACGCCGGATCTCGTATTCTTGCTCAAACGCAAGGTCCATGAGCTTCACGGTTCCAACGGCGGTCTTGTGAGTCACAACACCAACCGTGTTCAGGAAGTTGTCGAAGTAATCGTTGTTCTGCAACGCATCCCCACCAGCGGAGAGGTCCGTGGAGGGAACGTGGTTGCTCTTCACGATTGACACACCAGCGATTTCCATGATCTTCCCGCTCTTGTAGGAGCCGTTTGACTCCTGAGCGTTCCAATCACGGTTCACTGCACGATCTGACTGCACCAGCATGTGGTACTGTTCGGAAGGCAGGAACGCGCTGCGCTGCCCATCGTCCGGCACATCCTTCTCATCGAGCGCCACAGCCGCATCGAAGATGCCAGTGACGAGCGTGTTCGGAGATGTGTCGTAGTCGGGGTTGGTCAGCTCGGTTCCGCCGAATCCACCAGAGATGGTTGCAGCCGAACGAGCGGCCATAACCATGAGCTGGAGCAAGTGCCGGTCCATCTTGTTAGACAGAGCGTAGCCCAACTCGTTCTTGTACGGTTCGCGTACATCGTAGTGGTTCTGTGCTTCGTCCCAGTTGGACACGAAGGTTGAAGCAGTCAGCAAGCCGTCGATGTTGATGACGCGCTCGTTGTGCTTGATCGCTTGCCCAGTCAGTTCGTTGCCAGGCGTGTGATACGCGGCAGTTGCTTTCCAGGTAGCGGGGAATTGCGCGGACTTCCCTGAAGTGATCGTTCTCACGAGCGACCGTTCAAGGGCGACGTTCACTTCTTTGAACGCCTTGAGGATCTCACCGCTAAATACCTTGAGAAAGAGCGCGAGAGCATCGCCCGCTGCGTTCTGTTGCCCAAGGCGTGACGGAGTGATATTGGCCATGATTAACCTTTAAGGGAGTGATGGAGTGAAATTACTCAGAGAGGAAGTCATGACAACCTTAGAAGCAATCAGGTTCTCCGTCGCAACGGGCCTGCTGATCACTGGTAGGACTTCATGAAACTCACACGAAGATCATCCGTGTGAAGGTGACCAGACGACTCAGCCGAAGCATAATTGTCATCTGGTTCTGTCCGCTGTGTTGCCCCATAGCGGCTGCGGGGGCCGGTAACACTCCAACTTAGATTTGTCTCCATTCCATTTCTGGATTGAGGATCTATCTGGAAGGTTAGCGACTAACGCCTCTCGCGCTGTCGCTGCCACGAGGTCTAGAATATCGTGACTCTTGCGGGAGAGGATTACTTGTCGCGTCCTCTGACGTAGGCGGCTACGCCCAAGACGGCGGCAATCATCATCCAAACTTCAGCAGGTACCACGATGGGCACCACACCAAGTTTGGCGAAGTACGGAAGAAGAATGTAGTTGTTGATGAGGATTGCGGCACCAGTGAACCCGAAGGTCGGTCGCCAAGCCCACTGCATCCAGTGTTCGCTCTTGGCTTCGGCCTGCATCGTTGCGTTGACGGCAACCATCGTAGTTGATTCAAACTCCATGCGGGCCTTCTGCAAGGCCACTTCAAGTTCGACCACCTTCGTAGGATCTGCCTTGAACGCTCCGACTGCATCCTTAATGGCTTCTCCAAAACCTTTCACTGCGCCTTGTGCGGCGTCTGAGAAGGGATTCCACATAAGGTGCTCCTGTTTGGGCTGATAGGGAGGGGCTACCAGCCCATCCAGTTTATTGGGGATGTCCAACGGTGAGTCGTGAGTCCCCAATTAGCTTTGGTAACTGGCGAACGATTCTTTCCGAAGATCGCGGCTCTGCCGGAACACGTCACTCACGCGAATCCGTTCTGCAACCATTGCCCGATACGCAGGATCTTTGTCGTACTTCGGGTTCTGCATGGCCGCAACCACTTCTTCATTGGAATTGAACGGCTCAACCGTTGAGAACTCTCCTGGCCGTTGGCCCTTCACGAGGTTCGGCGGTTGCCCCTGTGAGTAAGCATGGTACAGCCCATTTACTGCCAACCGAACTTGTGAGACATCAGGGCTGGACACAGCCTTGTTGTAGGCGGCAAGATCCCCGGCTTCCAGATTGGCGGTGGCCCACTGAAGCATTTCCCCTAAGACCTTCTCTCCACCCACGGAAGTCGTGATCTCGGCAATCTGCTTGTCCGCGATGAGGGCTTGTGATACGGCTTCGGCTTGATTGGCGTCCGCAGACAGGCCCTTGATGTAGGCATCCACAACGATCTTAGGGTAGCCCACTTTCACCAGAGCTTCGTAGGAAGCTGGCGAGAGCTTACCGTCTGTGCTCAATTCATTGGTGAACTTGGCAAGCTCAGGAGCCGCCACACCAGGAATGGCGAGCGGTTCTTGAATCGGAGCCGGTTTGGTCGCTGCCTGTTGGGGCGCAGGAGTTTGCTCGCCCAGTGGGGTTGGCTTGCTCTGCTTACCTTCCAGTTCAGAATAGGACCTTGCCATATCGCGGAAGTTGACTACGCCGTCTTTGAAGAACTTCTCAGGCACCCAGTCAGGGCGCTCCATGAGAGTGACAGTTTCGCCCGCTCCAGGCGCGTTTGCTGTGCCTGCGTTGTTGTCCACTTGAGCCGGCGCTTGTTCACCAGCAGGAATGTTTGCTTCTACCATGTTGAATCCCTCCCCTGTTGTTTAATCGGTTGCTTCGAAACACTGAAACCATGATGCGGAATTGGTTACTGTCCCCAAATCGTTTTCAGCTTCTAGTAACGCATTCAACTGAACAGCACGCTTACTGTTCTCTGTGTATTGAAACCCTGCGGCAATCGCATTCACAGATGGCGTACCAGCCGTTCCAGTGCCTTTACGGAGAGTTGCGATGACGCCGCTTACGTCTGCAACGGAGCTGGCTGTTAAAGTCGCCGCCGTGACTGAATTGGTAGCAACACCGATGTAGGATTGCTGGCCAAAGACCACGGCCTGGTCCCAGACTTTGAATCCAACCACATCCGCAGTTGTGGAGACACCACAACTGTTTTGCAGACAGCCGAAGATCCCGAAAGTTCTGGTTAGACCACCGACCATTGATTGAGGTAGAGTAAGTCCGTTCGGCAAAGTAGCAAATTGACCTGGATTTGTAGTTGCTATGGCGGGGCCTGTTTGGAGAACTACGGAACCGAAGAACTTTGGCGTCTGCCTAGTGTTAAGGCTGAAGCCCTCGTCAAGGCTGTACTCCAACATCTCTGTTGAATACAGACGGGCCGCGTGTAGCTCGTAGAGTGTTCCGTTTGCGTTGTACTGAACGATCACGTCGTTGCTGGTGGAGGCGTGAGCGTTACGAATCGTGATGGCCTCAACCTTACGATCAGTCGTTGCAGCAGGAGCCGCGAGGATGTCTGTGGTTGTGGCCGTGGTGATGTTAGTAAGCTGGCGGTCGGCTGCACCAATCGCTCCCGTTGATTGGTTCCGGTCGATAAACGTCACCACTACGTCGATGTCACCGGCCTGTTCCGTGATCAAGGAGAGCTTGTCGGTCGTAAGTCCTAGCAACATGACAAACTCCTTAGCCAGTGGGCCGGAAGACTCGCAAGAATGATCCCTTTTTCACAGTGAGTCCGCTGGCCACAGTTAGTTCAGAGGCAGCTCGCATCGCAAAAGTTCCATCAGCCGAAGGGATAATGAAGCCTGAGATGATATGCAAAGCCCCTGTCACGTCCCCGTCAATTACCGCACCACAGATAGATGTATCTCTGGCCGTGGCTGATCCGGCAAGCAGAACTGCGGTGGTGGCGCTGGTTGTTTTAACACCAATCGCACTTAATCTGGCGTCTGTGGGAGCTGCACCGATGTTGTAACCAAAACGCGACCCAGTGGTTGCAGCATTGTTGATGGCGGTTAGACACGCGAAGATCCCGTACAGCACACCGGACTTCATAGGACAGGTTAGTCCC
>CAZUGW010000347.1:3263-3948 GCA_964620055.1 uncultured bacterium | reverse complement strand
GATCTGGGCGATCCCGGTTAGGACCAGTACTACGGCTACGGGCGGGTTGACCTCTACCGGGCCGTCCTCGCCGCGGCGGACTCGCGGAGCGCTCCGGACGTGACTCCCCCCGCAGTGAGTATCACGTCCCCTCAAAGCTCTGCTACCGTCAGCGGAACCGCCAACGTGGCCGCCGCGGCCACGGATGACGTGGGTGTGTCCGCGGTCGAGGTCTATCTCGACGGCGCGCTGCTAGGCCGCGCTTCGAGCGCGCCGTACACAGTCGCCTGGGATACCACCCAGACGCCCGCCGGCTCTCATTCCCTGCAAGCTGCCGCCTATGACTCGGCTGGCAATCAGGGGGTATCCATGTCGGTCTCGGTGATGGTGGACACCGACAGCGCGGTGACCGAGACCTTCTCAGGCACGGCCGGCGGGAGATCAGGATCACCGGTGTACTCGGTGGTGGTGAGCAAGTCAGGCGCGCTGAGCGCCAGCCTTTCCTGGTCCAGCAGCAAGGTGAACTTGAATCTCTACCTCTATGACGCCGGCGGGACGCTGCTGGCTCAGGCGACCGGGTCGGCCCGGCCGGAGGTCATCAGCGCCCCGGTCTCCGCTGGAACCTACCGGCTGCAAGTGGTGGCGGTTTCCGGTAAGGGGTCATTCACCCTCAGCGTCACTCACCCCTAGCCTAACAACGAGGGGA
>CAZUGW010000347.1:2962-3241 GCA_964620055.1 uncultured bacterium | reverse complement strand
CCCAGTTCAGGTTGTTATTCGCCTGATCCAGGCAGATCTCAATCTCGGTTTGAAGACTGAGGTTCGCAGGGTCCGCGCTGTCCAAGGCCCACGCCGCGTCCGCGGCCTCGATCAGCATCCCGACGGTCAGGTACTCCCCGGTCTCACTGCAGTAAAGCAGGTCCCAGGTGTCAACCAGGCCGAAAAGCCGGTTCAGCTTCATCGCCAGCAGCGTCGGGGCGAGTTGGAGTCGCATCACCCCGTGCACGGGCGAGACGGTATAGCCCGAGATCTCCGCCC
>CAZUGW010000347.1:2462-2952 GCA_964620055.1 uncultured bacterium | reverse complement strand
CGGTAGGTGAAGCCCGCGTTGCCGGTTCCGTCCAAGGGCTCTGCCCAGTGGTAGACGAGGTTGCCATAGCTATCCAGCGTCTGCGAGTAGTCGGAGGGCTGGCTATAGGGGGTTTCGGAATTGACCGCGTCAATCCAGTCTTGCTGAATCAACGGATTTCCTACCGGTCCTTGCCAGTATCCCTTGGTGTGAGCGCTGCCGCCCCCGAGGCGCACGTTGCCGAAGTCCAGGTGTGCGTAGGTGTCTGGCGGCGGCGTATTACTTGCGTCCAACAGGTAGCAACCTCCGGCGGCTTGCACCCAGAAAGAAATCGTGGCATCCTTCGGCCCAGTCTGGAACCAGGGCGCGACCGGCGGCTGCTCGCATATCTGGTACATCCCCGGGATAACGTCCGTCGGACCCCAGTTGCCATCTGGGTCACTGACCTGATCGGGGACAGCGGGACGATCCGGGTCGACCCCAATGCGGCGTGGACCGCGGAGGAGTCGCC
>CAZUGW010000347.1:0-2452 GCA_964620055.1 uncultured bacterium | reverse complement strand
TCCGGGTCGAGTACCCAGCTACCAGAAACGAACTGCACCGGCGTGATGCGAATTGTCCAGCCCTCGAGCCCGGTTTCTCCTAGATCGCGCTCTCCGTCTAGGTTGGTATCATAGTACTTCACACCGCTGAGGGCGACGATGGGTGGCGGACCCCCGTCGTTCCCAAAGTTGTACGCCCCCAGTGTGGCGCCGCTCTTGATCTGCTTCGCGGATACGCTGAGGTAGTTGCAGCCATCGCCGCCCGGATAGGTCTGTGTCCAGCCGCTCTGGAGCACCTCACAGATGCGATAGCTCCCGGCCGTCGCGATCCCGGTGAACGCGTAGGACCCGTCGGCCGCGGTGATGCTTTGCGCCACGGTTACCCAGACTTTCCCTTGCTTTCGTTGAAGGATGATCGTCCAGTCCGCCAGGCCGCTCTCGCCGCCATCCCAGACTCCGTCGCCGTCGGCGTCCTCCCACTTGCTGCCGTTAATGGTCACTCCGCCGCGGCGGACGCGGAAATTGTCGGTCTTGCTCAGGGCAGGGAGGAAGCCGAACCGGGCCTGCACGTTGCCCGGTTGATAGTCAACCACCCGCGTGATCCATACCTTGTACTCCCCATTGGGGCTGTTCAGATAGGGCATCAACTGGATGGTGGTGCTGCCCGTCTGCGTGTCAACGCCCGTAACGTGGACCGGGTAGCCGGCTTCCGGGGTGTAGGTAATGATCCCGTTGGGGGCCACGTGGAAGCGACGGGAGCCGACCAGGTCCGTGCTCAGGAGCGTGGAGCCTGACGGGTTGGTCACCTGAAAGTAGTAATCGCCCGGCGGAATCCAGCCTGCCCCGGTGAGCAGATTCGGTCCGCCATTGATGTAAACAGCTTCTTTTGCGGCGTAGACATTGTGGTCCACCGCGCCGCCGTTCGCCGTAGTAGTCCACACGGCCCCCGTCAGGGAAGCCGAGGCCGGCAGCGCCAGCGCGGTCAGCAGCACTGCGATGAGGCTAAGTACGACAGCTAGACGAATCACACGCGTTCCCATACCTTCCTCCAGTCGTTTTGCACACCGCACCCTCGAGTGCGGTTGGCGGCAGGGCGAGCTGCAAGTTGCAGGGCAAACGCGTGTGCTAGCGGGTGCAAAGATCGTGACGCTATGAGTTCAGGAGTTGCTGCGATTAGTGGTTGAACCCTCTGCCGGCCGTAGGTACTACACTCTCGTTCCGCCTGCGACTACCTCCTTTCCCCTCCCATATCGCTGAACTGATGGCTATCGTCTTGGTCAGCAACCAAAGTATGAGGCTCATCAGGCCTCCTGTGAACCATGCAGGTGGGGAGCTTTAGAGTTTCGCGCGAAAGTGTGGTATAAAGTCGTAAGACCAAGGTCCTAGTGCGCCCCTCGTGGACCATCCCTGCTGAGGAAGACCGATGTCTATACAGGCCGTTCGCTCGGAGGCCCGCGTCTCGAGACTGGTCGTGGTGGCCTCGCCTTCACCCTTGCTGCTCCAGGGGCTGCAGCAACTGCCGCGCGCCGATCACACCCTCGTGCACGCAGGAGGGTGCGGACGCAAGCAAGAGCTGTTTACTACGTTGGCGCGGGTCCAGCCCGATGTGGTGTTACTGGACGCGGACCTGCCGGGCATGGCCGACCTGGAACTGCTCCGAGACCTCCTCTCCCGCTATCCGGACATGGGAGTCGTGATCTTGCTGGCCGCGGGGATGGAAGACACGTACCTGGGGCGGGCGGTAGCCGCGGGCGCCAAGGGGTTTGTGCTTAGAGACGCCTCTCCCGCTTTGGTCGCCAAGGCGCTCTGCGCCGTCGCAGCCGGCCGCTCCTGGCTGCAGCGGGAACTCACCGAAAAGCTGTTCGACGATCACACGCGGGCCACCACCTCCACCCCGCCGGCCTTCCAGTCTCTCCTTAGCCAGCGGCAGAACCAGGTGCTTGACCTGGTGGCAAAAGGCCTTCCCAACCGGGAAGTCGCCCATCACCTTTCTATCTCTGAAAAGACGGTTAAGGCCCACCTGACTGCCATCTTCCGCAAACTCGGCGTGACCAACCGCTATCGCGCCATCCACTTCGCACTGAGCGGAGAACTCACCCGGCCAGTTTCAGGGTGAGTGCCTCCCGACGCCCGTCGCGCCGGCCACCGATGACGCGCGGCCGGTGTGAGCGCGTGAAGGAACCGGCCGGCGGTGCGCAGGCCTGGGGCGGCCGCAGCCCGCGTTCCCTTTGAGGTCAAGCCAGTGGCCAGAGCGTACGCCTATACCCTGATCGCGGTGCTCACCTGGGGCAGCTCGCTGGCCGTGAACAAGGCGATCGTCGTGGCCGCGCGCGGCGGCGCGCGGCTCACCCCCATGCAGGTGGCCTGGTGGTGCATCGTCATCGGCTGGCTGGCCCTGCTGCTGGTACTCGCGGCGCGCCGAAGACTGGGCCGCTTCGCCGACCTCGCGCCGCGGGGGTGGATCGTGCTGTTC